>JBBSNC010000024.1:0-17732 GCA_038232855.1 Actinomycetales bacterium | reverse complement strand
TCGCATGGGGAGGTCGATCCCCTGTACGACGTGTCCCCAGTCACCGACGCCGAGACCGTGCAAGGCGTGATCGAGGCGGTCCGACGCCTGCATGCCTCGGCATCGCTGCGCCGGTATGTCGTGGATCTGGTCGTCGCCACGCGCGAACACCAGCATCTGCGCTTGGGTGCCTCCCCACGCGCAGCGCTGCATTTGCTGCGCGCCGCGCGAGCCCACGCGGCGTTGGTAGGCCGCAATCACGTGTTGCCCGAAGACGTGCAAGCCCTCGCTCCAGCAAT
Source organism: Actinomycetales bacterium (assembly GCA_038232855.1). Lineage (GTDB taxonomy): Bacteria > Actinomycetota > Actinomycetes > Actinomycetales > Dermatophilaceae > Ornithinicoccus. The sequence goes on along the minus strand of JBBSNC010000024.1, from coordinate 17,454 downwards.
CTTGGCGCACCGCATCCTGCTGACAGGTGAGGCGCAACTGGCGAGGCGCGGTGCTGCTGACATCATCGCCGAGGTGTTGGCCCGTACCCCGGTCTGCACCGCCTGACCTGGCCGCACATGAACTCTCTGCGCGTCCTCACCCCGCGAGGCACCTCTTTCCTGCTGCTAGGCCTGTTGACCCTGGCCTCGGGTGTGATTTTGGGCTACCCAGACCTCACCCGCATTGGGGCTGTCCTGACCGTGTTGCCACTCATGGCGATGCTGCTCACACGGCGTCGCGCTCCTCGTCTTGCTGTGACCCGCTCAGTGATCCCACACCGGCTGCATCCTGACCAACGAGGCGTGGTGGAGGCATCCTTCCGCAACGTAGGCACACGCCGGACGCCGCTGTATCTGGCGCAGGAGCAACTCGACATCCACCTCGGGGACCGTCCGCGCTTCGTGCTGTACCCGCTCGACCGAGGCGAGACGCGCACCCTGCGCTACGAGGTTCGCAGCACCACCCGCGGGGCCTATCGGCTCGGTCCACTAAGCCTGCGCCAGCGCGACCCCTTCGGCTTGACCTACGTGGCGGTCAGACTCTCCAGTAGCACCGAGATCGTGGTTCTGCCGCGGGTCTTCGAGGTCGGCGATGACGCCCCTCCCGCCCAAGGGCGGGGCAGCGAGGGGGAGCGGCCACAGATGATCGCGCTGCATGGTGAGGACGACGTCAACATTCGCAACTACCGCAACGGTGATGAGTTGCGCCGGGTGCACTGGCCCGCCACCGCGCATCGCGGCGAACTCATGGTCCGCCAAGAGGACCGGCCCGCACGACGTCGAGCAGTGTTGGTGTTGGACTCTCGCGGCAGCGCGCACGGTCGACCGCCACAGCCAAGCCCCTCCTTCGAGTACGCGATTTCCGCGTTGGCCTCAGCGGCGAAGGCCTTGATCGCTCGTGGCTACGTGGTGCACCTGCTCTCAGCGCAGACAGTCCGCGAAGGAAGCGCAGCACATCCGATGGAGTATGGGTCGATACTGGACAGTTTGGCTCGCGCCCAACGTGACGGGGATCTTGATCTGGGAGTCGTGGCCGGTGCCGCTCATGCCTTTACCTCAGGCGGGGTCCTGGCCGTCGCAGCCGTCGTGGGCCACGATGCCGAAGAGATTCGGCATCTCGCCGCCATCCGTGAACACGGATCCACGGCCATCGCCTTCGTGCTGGACCGCTCCTCTTTCGGTGGCTCAGCGCACCTCTCCGCCAGCGCCGAGTCGCGTGGCCTCAACGATGCCGGGTGGACCACGGTGGTGTGCACACCGACCGTTGGCATCGGCGCGGCGTGGTCGCAGTTGCACCGCCGCTCTAGCAGCGGAGCGACGCGGTGAACCTTCAGCGCGGACGCTGGCCAGAGGCCTTTGTGGCGGCCCTGGCCTCGTTGTCAGTGGGCTGGCCGTTGACCACACTGTTGGAGGAGGCTTCCTGGATTGGCAGCGGCATCGTGATGGTGGCTGTCGTCGCGATCTCCGGAGCGCTCGCCCGCAGTGGCAACGTCGGCCCCTCAGTGGTGGCGGTGGGGCAACTCGGTGTCGGGCTGCTTGTCTTGGGGTGGATGTTCCTCAGCTCTACCCTCTGGTTCGGCCTGCCGACGTTCAGTTCGGCTGGATTGGCTGCGGACCTGTTGGGTGAGGCCGGCGCGGTGTTGCGTGAGTATGCGGCACCGGCGCCAACGACGATAGGGGTGTCCTTCCTCGTTGTGTCGGTCTTGGCCCTGACGGCTATCGCGGTCGACGCCATCGGAGTGACCAACGCCGCCCCGGCGATCGCCGGAATCCCACTTGCTGCGGCCTTCTTAGTCTCCGTCTCGAACAATGGGGAGGCGATGGAGCCGTGGTTCTTCCTGGCGACGACCGCACTGTGGCTGGCGATGGTGGCCCAACAGTCCGATCGACTGATCGCGCACTGGCCCTCAGCCGATCGCCACGAGTTCGGCACAACTGCGCGCTTCGGAGCCGGATACAAAGCGTTGGCGCGGACGCTTGGTCTGGTTGGTCTGGTCGCGGCACTCCTGATCGCTGCCATCCTGCCGCACTTCCCGCCTACCTTCTTCGGCGCTGGCCTGGCTCGAAATCCAGACGCCACCAACCTCGGCCCCGGCACCGCTGCGGTGAGTTTCACTGAGACGATGGACCCGGGCGAAGACCTGCAGAACCCCTCCCAAGCACCGGTTCTGGAATACACCTCAACGGCGCGTTTGCTGCCGCCGCTGCGGGTGACGTCGACGGCCGGCTTCGACGGGCAAACATGGCAGCCACCGGCCCGGGATGCGATGACCGTCTCAGGCCCGGCGCTGCCGCCGGTAACAGGCTTATCGCTCGCGAACGCCGCCTCGGAGGAAGAAATCGATGTGACCTTCAATAGGCTGGCCGCGCCGCACCTGGCCGTGCCGAGCCCGGCGACAGCTGTGCGAATGGACGCAGCAGCGTTCGGGTATGACGAGAGTTCGGGGGCGATTCTGCTGGAACGGCCGGTGGATGAATACTCCGCCACGTACCTCGAGAAGGTCGTTGATGGCACGCTGGCGCCGGTGGGTCCCACCGCGGCCCGCGTGGCGCAGGATGAGCCTGACTTGCTGAGCATTGCGCAGGAGAGCGAACGCGCGGTGGTCTCTCGAGCCGAAGAGATTCTTGGCGACGAGGACGATCCTCTTGTCATCGGGCGGCTGCTGCAGAGCCACCTGCGCGGTTCCTCCTACACCTACTCCTTGGAGCTGGCACCAGAACAACCAGGGGTTTCCGATGACCCCATCAGCCAGTTCTTGGCCTCTCGCCAGGGTTACTGTGTGCAATTCTCAACAGCGATGGTGATGATGGCCCGATCGCGGGGCATCCCGGCCCGGATGGCTGTGGGCTTCCTTCCTGGCGAGTTGCAGGATGACGGCAGTCGCATCGTTGTTGCGGCAGACGCTCACACATGGCCTGAGTTGTATGTAGACGGCCTGGGCTGGACGCGTTTCGAGCCGACACCGGGTGTGCGGACTGGTCTGCCGCCGGAACTGACTCAGGTCGAGACCCCGGCGGAGGCAGCTCAAGAAGTCCCCGAGGTCGCGGACGTTGCTCCCGATGAGGCCCCGGACGCAGCGAACTCGGCCGATGACACATCCTGGTCGCAGAACGTTTCGGCCTGGCTGGTGCGATGGCAGTGGGTGTTTCTGGCTCTGACCCTGGTGGCGCTGGTGCTTGCGGCCATACCAGCGGTTGGTCGCCGTTATCGGATGGCCGAGTCGAGGCGGGCACGAACCCACCGAGATTACGTCGAGAGCCAGTGGCTCATCCTGACGAGGTCGCTGGCAGATCTGGGCGTATCCGACCCTGGGGTGAAGAGTCCCCGAGCAATGCGCGCTCACTACGAGAAGTCTGTTGCGCTGTCGGGCGAGGGGGCCCAGGCACTAGACCGCGTGACGGGGACGCTGGAACATGCGAGGTATGGCCAAGAGTCCACCGTTGACAGGCCGGATGAGCACATGCAGACCGACGTGGTGATGGTCCTCGACGCCGTTCGAGAGGCCGCGCCGTGGCGCACCCGCCTGCGTGCGGCAGCGCTCCCCCGCAGCGGATTCGCCGGGATTGCTAAATGGACCACGAACAGAACCCATCGCGAGGCACATACAGACGCTCGCGATGGAGACATGCATGAGCGGCAGGACGCCTAGTCCAGGTAGTCGCGCAACACTTGCGAGCGTGAGGGGTGACGCAATTTCGACATCGTCTTGGACTCTATCTGCCGAATTCGCTCGCGAGTCACGCCATACACCTTGCCAATCTCATCCAGCGTCTTGGGCTGGCCATCGGAGAGCCCAAACCGCATGGAGACCACCCCCGCTTCCCGTTCGGACAGGGTGTCCAGCACCGAGTGCAGCTGCTCCTGCAGAAGCGTGAACGAGACGGCATCGGCCGGGACGACTGCCTCGGAGTCCTCGATAAGGTCACCGAATTCGCTGTCGCCGTCCTCCCCCAAGGGCGTGTGCAACGAAATCGGCTCGCGGCCGTATTTCTGCACCTCAACAACCTTCTCGGGCGTCATGTCGAGTTCGGATGCCAACTCTTCAGGGGTGGGCTCCCGGCCGAGATCCTGCAACATCTGGCGCTGCACCCGAGCAAGTTTGTTGATGACTTCGACCATGTGCACAGGGATGCGAATCGTGCGAGCCTGATCCGCCATCGCACGCGTGATCGCCTGGCGAATCCACCAGGTGGCATAGGTCGAGAACTTATAACCCTTGGTGTAGTCGAACTTCTCGACTGCTCGGATGAGACCTAGGTTACCCTCCTGGATGAGGTCCAGGAACAGCATCCCCCGACCTGTGTAGCGCTTGGCGAGGCTCACCACTAGCCGCAGGTTGGCCTCGAGGAGGTGGTTCTTAGCATTCTTGCCATCTTGGGAGATCCACCACAGCTCGCGTTTCAGCTTGGCATCCAGCTTGTCGCCGGAGTTGAGTCGCTCTTCGCCGAAGAGACCAGCTTCGATCCGCTTGGCCAGTTCGACTTCCTGCTCAGCGTTGAGCAGCGCGACCTTTCCGATCTGTTTCAGGTAATCCTTGACTGGATCGGCGGTGGCCCCGGCGGTGACGACCTGTTGCGCAGGAGCGTCGTCGTCGTCACCGGAAGACAACACGAAACTGTCATCCTCGCGCGACTTTCCGGATGAAGACTTGGCCGGCGTCTTGGCTCCCACACTCTTGTCGTCGTCGACGACATCGCCGGTCCCAGTTTCTTCCTCGTCTTCGTCGGGATCGACGTCCTCTGCAGCCGCGTCACCTGTTGACGGATCCTGGGCTGCAGCAGCCTTTTTGGCTGCACGCGAGCGCGGGTTCTTCGCTGGAGCCTTACCGGCAGCCTTCTGCGCAGCTGCCCGAGTGGTGCCACTCGTGTCGGTTCCTGCCGAGGCTTCCTTCGAGGCGGCGCTTTTGGTCGGTGTTGCCTTTGCAGGCTGCGCCTTCTTCGCTGTCGGCTTTGCTGTGGCTGGCTTCTTGGTGGCTGCCTTCTTGGTGGCTGGCTTTTTCGCGGGAGTCTCCTTGGTGGGAGTCTCCTTGGTGGGAGCCTCCTTTGCTGGCGTCGTGGAGGCCGCTTTTGCTGCAGTGGACTTCTTTGGGGCTGTCTTGCGCGGGGACCGGCGAGTCTTGCTGGGCGTCGCCGACGTCGCATCCTCGCGCACCTCGATGGCGTTGTCGCTGAAGGTGCGCAGTACCTTGGTCTGCCCGCGCTTGGGCAGGCCGGCGTTCTCCAGCGCCTCGCCTACCCGGGCCATCATCACGTAGCCACGGTCCTGGCCTTCGGCGAACAGTTCCCGCAACCGCGCAGAAGCGAACTCCGGCGGCAAGTCTGCGGGCGAAGCGACGGAATCAGATCTAGCCGTAGCGGAGGTCACGGGTTGCACCGACTCTTTCTGTGCCAGGCCCCTGGCACGGGAGGACGCTCGGCAGCAGGAGACGCACGCTAGTGCGACTCAGCCGAGTTGCGGGAGGTTGTTGTGGTGCGATCGATCAAGCGGACCAATCGGTGTCTGAGACCATTATAAAACCCTGATTGCAGTGGTGAGGTCCGATGACCTGTTATTGGCCTCGTTCGGACGCCTTCACCGCCAGCACTGGGCAGGCCGCATCGAGCAGAATTCGCTGGACGTTGGACCCAAGGAAGAGCTTGCCCACCTTGGATCGCCGACGCAGCCCGATGACGATCAGAGTGGCCCCCACCTCCTCGGCGGTATCGATGATGATGTCGCTCAGATCCTGTCGTCCGGTGGCCTCGCGCAACTCCTGACGGAGCCCTACTTCCTCCAGTGACTGCGACAGCTCACCGAGCAGGGCAGCAAGCTGTTGGAATTCCTCTGACCCAGTTTCACGACCGCCGCGGGGAGCCCGCACGGCGATCAAGTTGCAGGAGCGCACGATGGCTTCTTGTGTCGCAGTGCTCAACGCGGCGCGTCCCTCACGGGTGGGTACGCATCCAACCACTATTGTCATCGGTGCCCTCTCCAGATCCGCACACTCGCCGTGTGTCATATCGTGTCGCCTCATCTCGAGTCGCCGCATCTTGGGTCGCCTTGAACTGTCCCGTCGAGGCTACCGGTTGTGCTGAGCCCACCTGTCCTACGCCGCTCGTGGTGGTGGCATGGCTTGCCACAGCGCATGATCGACAAGTCTGGCCAGCGAACAGTCGGGATCGGCACGCAACGCAGCCTGGGTGGTGATCAGGGCCAGGGCACCGTCACCGCAATACCAGGCCAGATAACCCGCCGTGGCGAACATCGGACTCGACCACAGCTGCGGAACGTGCGACCCCAAAGCGGCCAGTCGCCGACACTCGACCGACGCGACCGAGGGCGTCGTCGGCAACAGGTCTTGTAGCGCACGGGCACGCTCGGTGGTGATCGCATGAGCCCCCGTCAGCCCAGGGCACAGTCGATCCAGCAGCGCGTCTCGCAGGTGCACGTCGTGCAGTCCTAGGGCACAGTGGGCCAGCTCGACGGGGTCAACCGCAGAGATCACATCGGCAGTGGGGTCCGAACTGAGGATCTGCGACAGCACCGTCGCGACGCTGCACACCGTCTGGGCGCTCGACGGCACCGATGTTTGACCGTCGATGACGGCCTTCACCTGCTTGGTCAAGTTCGGATGTGTTGGCCGCAGGACTGATTCGATATCGCGGCGATCAGCAGCCGGTACTCGTCCGGCGAACACATAGTCGGCAATAATCGGCACGTCACTTGTGGCCGGCAGAGGGATCCACACATCGTTGCGTCCCGGCACATCTACAGCCTGCCACCGCTCGCCCCGCACCCGTGCGAGCGCCAGCACTTCTAGACCGGCCTCACGAACGCTGCTGGCCACCGAAGCCAGCGCCCGCTGGCTTCCCTGTGCGCTGTGCGCGAAGTCAGGTGAATCCTCGAACGCCACCAAGATGACCGTGTCGCCATTCGGACGTCTGAGGGCAGGCGCAAGCGCGGCCTTGAGTTCAGCTGTACCCCCATCCAGCGGCAGGTCGACCCTCGCGGTGAAGACGACTGAGCCTCGTACCGCGCCGCGCTGCTCCCCGGCATCGATCATGCGCAGGCAGATCAGCACCAGCGAATCAGTTGGCCAGAAGCCGAACTGATAGGGCAAGGCCACGATGGCGTGATCCAAGCCCTGAATGCTGCTGAGGTCCGCACTGGAAGAACGTGTCATGAGCGCAGGTTGCCCCGTACCGGTCCAGGTGGCCACGCTCTCCATTCCTGCCTGTGGACGAGTGGGAGGTGTGGACGTCCAGGGCTACCTCATGACCACCTCAGGAGCCCGGGTCGCCTGCCTCCAGGCTGTCGCGGGGCGGAAATTCTTCCTTCGCGCGGGCGGCGAGCTTGCGCATCAGATACCCATCGAGGACAGCACCGAGGACTCCCCCAGCGATCGGGACGGCGCGACCCAACCGGCCGGCGGCCCGCGCACCGAGTTGGGTGGCCACCCGGAAACCGACACCTTTATTGATCATCATGGCGACCGCACGCGGCACCCGGTCCATTGCAATGTGAGCCATTCGACCACCCGAGGCGACACCAGCCTTGCGCAAGATGTCGTCGCCGTCTGCGCCCAGCAGGGTGAGCACGAGGGCCGTGCGGGTTTGCGGCGACTGCACGTCATACCCACGTAGATGCGCGATAGCGCCCACCATGCGACCAGCCAAGACATAGAACCCGGCCACATTGGCGGGTAGGGCCACGGGCATTGTCAACAATCCGCCGACCCCTGTCACAAAACCCGCACCCGCTGCCGCCTTGACGTGATCCTTGGCGATGGCCTTGATGGCGGCTTCTGGGTCGGGGTTTGCCGCCATCTCCTCCGCCGCGACCTCTTCGGCGGACTTCATCGGGCCGCCTCCGTCGATCCCGACGTCGACCAAGGCGCGCACCCCGGCCATTGCAGACCGCGCCAGCCTGGAGTCTTCCTGGGGCGGGTCCTGCGACTGGGTATCGTCGTTCTTGAACAAGGCCACGGATCCTCCACCATGCTGGGTGTTTTTCGCCCGCGCACCGGGCACCTCAGAGACTACTCGTAAGCTAGATTTTTCTCATGCTCACCCAACCGACATCTGCCCAGTCCTCGACCAAGCGCGGCGTAGCAGCCATGGTCGTGGGCGCTCTGGCACTCCTGCTCGGTGTGGCGGCGATTCTCTTGATCGCGCTGGGAGCTGTCGGCCTGGCTCGCACAGCCACGCCCAACATGCAGGGCTTCAATGCCGGAGCGACGGTGACCGTTCCGGACCGGGGCATATCTGTCTACGCACGATCCGATGCGGACCGGGGAAGCACGTTGTGCACGCTGCAGGGCGGCAGTGAAGTGGTGATGTCTCGCCCGGTCGGCGAGTTTTCCGTGGCTGTCGCGGGGAGCGATTTCTACGAGGTAGCACGGGCGCCGGAATCGTTGGACAGCGGCGAGTACGTGACTACCTGTGCGGGAACGAACCAGGCCTTGTATGTCGGGCCGGCCGCGCCAAGCACCACAGCGTCGGGGCTTTTCGGGCCGGCCTCGATCATTGGTGGCATCATGCTCGGCTTCCTCGCCCTGATTCTGGCTATCATCGCGTGGGGGATGCGTCGCTCACGCGCCAAGAGCACGACGACCAGCCAGCAGGCATACCCCTCTGGCGCGCCTTCGGCCTACTCCTCGCCCTATGCCGACTCACCCGGACCGGCACACCAGCAAGACACGCCTCTCCCCCAGGGTCAACCGCACATGTATGGCCAACCCTCCGCGACCGACACGCAGGCATTTGCGCCACCTCCCCCTGGTGGCTACGGCCCACCGCCCGTTGGCGAGCCCACCCAGACCATCGCCTACGGTCAGGGATACTTTGATCAGTCGCCGCAGGAGACGGAGTCCGCTGACGCCGACGCACCGCAGCAGACCGCGCCCGAGGACCACGATCGCCCCGGTCAGGATGGGACCGAGCAGGGTAGTTCTGAGAAGGGTCATAGCCAGCAGATCCCCCCTCCACCACCCAGCGGCCACGATTGGGATCGGCCCTACCCTCCGCCTCCGCCGCCCGCGTAGAGCAGCGGCTGCAGCCGACTACTCCTTCGGCCCCTCGTGATCTGCGCTTGGTCCTGGTTCGCCTTCAAAACTCTCGCGGAGGAACTCCTCGAACTCCGCCCCGATTTCGTCGGCTGACGGCAACTGCGCCTCCTGCTGCGCCAGCACGGACCGCTTGCGTTGACCCTCCAGGAACTGGTCGTAGCGCTTCTCCAGTTCTGCCACTGCTTCACCGATCTCGGGCGCGGCGGCGACTTGCTCGGTGATCTCGGCACGGTTCACCCCGGCGGTGGCCACGAGGTCCGCCGTGGGCATCTGCAGATCGGTCAGACTCAGATAGGCGTCCATCGCCGCCACGGCCGCATCACCATACGTCGACTCAGACAAATAGTGCGGCACGTGGACCGCCAACCCCAGGGTGGCCAGGCCCCGCTCTGCGAGCCGCAGGTGCAACAAGGACTCTGCGCTGGCCGGCACTTGGACCTGGCCGAACATCGGCTGGTTGTCCAGAATCAGGTCGTTGTCGCTGGCAAAGCGGGTCATGCTAACCGGGCGAGTGTGCGGGACCGCCATCGGTATGCCGTGCGCTGAGACGACCTTGCGCACGCCAAACGCGAGGCAGAGTTGGTGAACCGCCTCAGCAAAAGCCTCCCAGCGATAGTCCGGTTCGTCACCGTGCAACAGCAGGAATGGCTGCCCGGTGGTGTCCAGCACCCGATACAACACCAGCGAGGGGTCGGCATAGTCGACCCAATGGTCGGTGTCGAAAGTCATCATCGGTCGACGGGAGCGATAGTCGATCAGTTGGTCCATGTCGAAGGAAGCAACCACCCGATGCTCCAGTGTGTCCAAGATGTGCTGCGTAAGTTGCCCGCGCACATGCCCGGCGTCAATGAAGCCATCGATCGAGACGTGCATCAACGGCGCATGCAACGGCTGCACTTCGGCGTCAGCCTCCAGCCGAAATAGCGGGGAGTGAGGGGTCACGGTGATCCTTCCGGGTCGATCCGACGCGTTCGCTCCTTCAACGTACCGACTCCGGCTGGGATTCCGCGTGACCTCTACAGACTTCAGTGATAAACCCGTCTCATGTCTGCTCCCGATCGCTCAGCTACGGCCTTCCATCACCTTGACGCCTTCGTCGACTATCGGAGGCTGGCCGGGCTAGCCCTTTCCCCAGATGGCAGCCGATTAGTGACCAGCGTGTCGACGCGCAACGAGAAGCACACGGCATACGTCAGCGCGGTGTGGGAAATCGACCCGACGGGCAAGCAACGGGCGCACCGGCTCACTCGCAGCGCCGAAGGCGAGAAGAATCCTGCCTTCACCGAATCCGGCGACCTCCTCTTCCTCTCCGGTCGTCCGACGGGCGAGACCAGCGATGGCCAGGAGGTCGAAGGCAAAGCGCTGTGGCAACTGCCTGCGGTTGGGGGGGAAGCCCGGGTCGTGCTATCCCGCCCAGGTGGTATCACGACTGTGGCCAGCGCGGCGAGCGCAGATGTCACCCTCATCAAGGCCCCCCTGCTGCCTGGCGCCGACGATGAGGATGCCCACGGCGCCTTGCACGCCACCCGTAGCGAAGAAGGCGTCGACGCGATCCTGCACCAAGGCTACCCGGTGCGTTTCTGGGATCACGACCTCGGTCCAGCGCAGCCGCACCTGTTCACGCTCACAGCCGAGGACCAGTTGCACCACATCAGCGACGATATCGGCGTGAGCTTGTGGGAGCAGGATGCACAGATCAGTCCCGACGGGCGATTCGTGCTGACCACGGGCGTCGTGGCCGAAGCCGGCGCCGAACAACGCACCGTGCTGGTGCACATTGACCTCGACTCAGGCGAGTCCACGCGCCTCATTGACGAGCCGAACCTCGACGTTATCTCAGCACTCATCAGTCCGAACAGCAGCCAGGCAATCGTCTCGATGAGCCCAAAGAGCACGCCGGAGTCCGCGCCGCAACCCACCCTGTGGCTCCTCGATCTCACCAGCGGATCACGGACTGCACTCGCCCAGGAATGGGACCGGTGGGGCACGCCGGTTGCGTGGCTACCCGACGGAAGCGCCGTTCTGGTACTCGCCGACGAAGCCGGCCGGGGACCGATCTTCTCGGTCAATACCGATACCGGCACAGTCAGCAGGCTCACCTCAGATAACTCGACGTATTCCGCGGTGGTGGTACCGGCGAGCGGTGAGTCCACCGTCGCCTACGCCATGCGCAGCAGTCCCGCGTTCCCTGCTGAGGTGGTCCGGATCGACGTTTCTACCGGTGAGTCCACGCGACTGCTCGGACCCGTTCCGCGTCCAGAACTGCCCGGCAGCTTGCGGGATGTGGAGACCACCACGCAGGACGGGACGCGAGTGCGCGGTTGGCTCGCGATGCCTGAGGCAGGAGGTGATCCCGCTCCGCTGCTTGTCTTCATCCACGGCGGCCCGCTGGCCTCACACAATGCTTGGACCTGGCGGTGGAATCCCTGGATCTTCACCGCACAGGGGTATGCCGTGCTGTTGCCAGACCCGGCTCTGTCCACCGGGTACGGGCAGCAGTTCATCGAACGCGGTTGGGGCTCGTGGGGCGATAAGCCCTACACCGACCTCATCGCACTGACCGATGAGGTGATCTCCGGCGATGACATCGACGCTGATCGGACGGCTGCCCTGGGTGGTTCGTTCGGTGGCTACATGGCGAACTGGATCGCCGGGCACACCGACCGGTTCGACGCCATCGTGACTCATGCTTCGCTGTGGGCCCTCGACAGTTTCGGCCCCACGACGGACGCGTCTTTCTACTGGCAACGTGAGATGACCGAGCAGATGGCCTTGGACAATTCGCCACACCGATTCGTGGAGCACATCGTCACGCCGATGCTGGTGATCCACGGCGACAAGGACTACCGGGTGCCGATCGGTGAGGGCCTACGGCTTTGGTACGACCTGTTGTCGAAGTCCGGATCACCCGCGGCAGACGACGGCTCAAGCGTGCATCGCTTCCTCTACTTCCCGCAGGAAAATCACTGGGTGCTCAAACCACAGCACTCCCGAATTTGGTATGAGGTCGTCATGGCCTTTGTGGGTGAACATGTCTTGGGCGATCCGGCAACCGATCCTCCAGCCGCGCTGGGCCTGACAGCCCCGCGGGAGCAGTCCGCCGGCAAGGAGGCCGGACTATGGCTCTGACCAGCCGGTGCGCTCGGCCCACTGTTGCGCCCGGGCAAAGGCATCGGCAAACCATGGCCGCTTCGCCTCGGCATACTCGCTCGTGCTCAAGCCACGAGCGAGGAGCCTCTGTTTGAGGCGTGCGTAGTCCACCTGGGCTTCTGCATCTGCACGCATCCAGTCCCGGAACAGGATCGCTGCGCACCGAGCGCCGCTGCCCTCGGTGCGCACAGCGATATGCGCGATGCGTTGGGGATCGGTGCTGAGCAGCATTCGTTTAGGCGTCCGCTCGACGCCGCCCCCTGGGTCGTGCGACTCGTCCCACCAGTCGCCAGCGGCCCTGGGAAATCCAGCATCGGCCAGCGCCATCCTCAGGTGCGGGGAGTCGAGATCGGCCAGGTCGGCCACGACGACTTGGATGTCGATCACGTCCTTGGACGGCATACCAGCGATGGCCGTGCTGCCGATGTGTTCTACGGCCAGAGCCGTCTCCCCCAGCACCGCCCGCAGGCGGCCGGCGAGCCGCCATGCCTGAGCCGGCCACTCGAGGTCGGGCGGGTGGATCTGCAACGCTTCGGGGCGCCGCGAGGGCACGCGATGACGCACATTGTGCTCAAACGGGACGAGCCGCTGCGCCCACAGCCGGTCAACTCGGCGCTGAAGGTCAGTCACGGTGCCTTCGTTGGGCAACCAGACGTCGGCGGCCGCCCAACGGGACGTGTCGTTGGCCTGGCTGGCAATCCGCGACCGGGCGGCATCAGGGTCCATCCCACGGTTGTCGAGGAGTCGGCGCAGACGCTGTTGCTCATCAGCGCTAACGATCACCACGAGGTGGTATGCCGCACCCATCTCCTTTTCGACCAGCAACGGCACGTCATGCACCACGATGGCGTCCGAGGGTGCGTGGTCGAACAGTTCTGCAGTGTGGGCCGCGATGCGCGGGTGGGTGATCGATTCGAGGTCGCGTCGGGCGGCGGTGTCGGCGAAGACGAGCGTGCCAAGGGCGGGGCGGTCCAGGCTGCCGTCGGCGCCAAGGATGTCCTCGCCAAAGACGTCGACGATCTCGGCCAGACCGGGTGTGCCTGACGCGACCACCTCACGGGCGATCGAGTCACTGTCGATGACGACGGCTCCCAGTTCGGCCAGGCGAGCAGAAACCGTCGATTTGCCCGAGCCGATCCCCCCGGACAGTCCTACGCGCAGCATCTGCCTAGCCTAGGCCGCAGCTCACGGCACGGCCGCGTCCTCGGCGCGATCCATCGCGGCATAGATGCGTTGTGGGGATACGGGCTGCGGTGTGCCCAGACGTTGGGCGAACAGCGAGACCCGCAGTTCTTCGATCTGCCATCGAAGGGCGACGACGTCATCATCACCCCGACGCGGGGCCGGCAACTTCTGAAGGAAATCTGCATACTCCAGGGCCACGACCTGCACCTGCTCCATCCGTTGTGCGTCCCGTGAGAGGTCTTGTACTCCCTTATCCAGACGTTCACTCATTGCCCGCAGGTAGACACCTAGGCGCGGCAGTCGATGGTAGCCGGTCTGCGTCACGAACCCGGGGCGGATCAGCGCGGCGAGCTGAGCCTGCAGGTCGGCTCTCATCAGCCCGCACGCAGGAGCAGTCAGCCCCTCCACGCGCAGCGAAGCCGTACGTGCATCATCCAGAATCGGCGCCAAATGCGCGATGACCTCGAGCACCGCAGGGCTGCCCTGCTGCCGCACCTTGGCTACTGCCGCATCGAAGTCGCCGTCGGTCCGGACGATGCCCCCCGGTATCGCAGCAATGATCGAGTCCACCGCCGCGGCCAGGGCATCATCCAACAGGGCCGGCACCGAGCCGTGCGGGTTGTGCCCCAGTGACAGTTTCTGGTGGTTGCTGAGCAGGGCCAGAACACGTTTCCACGGGGGGCTGGTGCTCAGCAGCAGCAGGCGTCGCACTCCCACCCGGCTCGCCCGTTCCGCTTCCGAGCGGTCGCCCAGCACCTGGATGTCGACCGCGCTGCCGGTATCGACCAAGGCCGGGAACCCCTGGATGCTGACCCCGCCGACCTGTTGCTCAAAGGTGTCGGCCAAGGTGCCGAAATCCCACGACGTCAGGCCCTTTCGTTCGATCGACGCGGCGGCCGCCGCCATGCTTGAGCGCACGGCGGGGGCGAGCTCCTCCTGCAACGCCGCAAGGTCTTTGCCCAAGGCCAAGACCTCGGTTCGCGGGTGCGCCCGGGACCGGTTGCGCTGCTGCGCCGCATGTCGTTCGACGCTGAAGGTCGGACGCAGATGTGCGGGCACGCGCTCCCAATCGAAGTCCGTTGGTCGGACCCGGGCCGGACCGATGCGAGTCAACTCGGTGGCGAGCGTTTCGGCAATCGAAGTGTGATCCTGCTGCAACTGCCGCAGCGCTTGCCTGGCGTGGTCGGGAGCAGGCACGTACTGGCGGCGGATGTCCTTGGGTAGCGACTTGATCAACGCGATGACCAGATCTTCGCGCATGCCCGGCACCTGCCAGTCGAAACCTGCTGAGTCGACCTGGTTGAGCACGTCGATGGGCACATGAACCGTCACACCGTCGGCAGCCGAGCCGGGCTCGAACTGATAAGTCAGGGAGAGCTCGAGAGTTCCCGTGGTCCAGGTGCCCGGGAAGTCACCTTGACTAACTCCCTCGCTGCCGCGGACCAACAAATCTTCAGTAAAGGTCAGTAGGTCGTCGTTATGCCGCTTGGTCTTCTTCCACCATTGATCGAAATGTGCCCCGGAGACCACATGGTCAGGCAGTCGCGAGTCATAGAACTCGACGAGGGTTTCGTCATCGACCAGGATATTGCGGCGCCGCGCGCGGGCCTCCAGTTCTCCCACTTCCTCCAACAGCGCCCGGTTGGAGCCAAAGAACTCGTGTCTGGTGTCCCAATCCCCCTCAACGAGGGCATGCCGGATGAACAGGTCGCGCGCGGTGACCGGTTGTATCCGTCCTAGCGGCACCGGGCGCCCGGCGACGAGCGGCACGCCGTACAAGGTGACTCGTTCACTGGCGATGGCGCTCGCCCGGCTGCGTGACCACCGAGGCTCGGCATACGAGCGCTTGACGAGGTGGCCGGCGACGGACTCAACCCAGGCAGGGTCGGTGCGTGCGTTGACGCGCGCCCAGAGCCTGGTCGTTTCGACCAATTCAGCGGTCATCACCCAGTCCGGGTTCTTGCGGTGCAGCGTAGAGCCGGGCTGGATGTGGAACTTGGCGTTTCGCGCGCCGAGGTATGCGCGTTTGTCGCGGTCGTACAGGCCGACCAGCGACAGCAAACCGGGGACCAGTGACTGGTGGATCTGGTCGGGGGTCGCGGGGCTGACGTTGAGGCTCAGCCCGAGGGACTTTGTGGCGCGTTTGACCTGCGTGTGCAGGTCTTGCCATTCCCGCACCCGCAGGTAGTGCAGATATTCGCGCTTGCACATGCGGCGAAAGGCGCTGCCAGACAATGCTTTCTGCCGCTCTTTCAGGTAGTTCCACAGATTCAACAACGTGATGAAGTCGCTGTCTTCGTCTTTGAAGCGGGCGTGCTGCTGATCGGCTTGCGCCTGTTTCTCACTCGGTCGCTCGCGGGGGTCCTGGATCGAGAGCGCGGCAGCGATGACCAACACTTCGGCCAGCGCCCCGTTGCGATCTGCCTCCACCAGCATCCGCGCCAGCCGCGGGTCGACGGGGAGGGCAACAATCGCCTTGCCGTATGCCGTGAGTCGCTTTCTCGGCACGTCGGCCGGAGCATCCGGATTGATCGCCTGCAGCTCCTCCAGCAGGCGGACCCCATCGGCGATCTGCCGGGAGTCCGGCGGCTCAATGAACGGAAAAGCCTCGATCCTGCCGAGCCCGAGATCAGTCATCGCGAGAATGACGCTGGCCAGGTTGGTGCGCACAATCTCGGGGTCGGTGAACTCTGGGCGCGCCTCGAAGTCCTCTTCGGCATACAACCGGATGGCGATGCCGTCGGCCAGGCGCCCGCAGCGCCCTGAGCGCTGGTTGGCGCTCGCCCGCGAGATCGGCTCAATGGGCAGGCGTTGCACTTTGAGCCGCTGACTGTAGCGGGAGATGCGGGCAGTCCCGGTGTCCACGACGTACCGAATACCGGGGACCGTCAGTGACGTCTCTGCGACATTGGTTGCCACCACGATGCGTCGCCCGCCGTGTGTGGAGAAGACCTGATGCTGCTCAGCTGCCGAGAGGCGGCCATACAGCGGGAGGATCTGGGTGTCGCTCAAGCCGAGCGCGTTCAACGCGTCGCAGGCATCGCGGATCTCGCGCTCGCCGGAGCAGAAGACGAGGATGTCCTGCGGTCCTCCGTGAGCAGCGGTCGGATGCGTCCACAGCTCTTCGACCGCCTCGCAGATTCCCGCCACCTGATCGATCTCGATCTCGGTTGCTGAGCCATCTTCGGTCGCGGGGCCGGGTCGGGACAGTGGACGGTAGCCGACCTGGACGGGGTAGGTCCTCCCGGAGACCTCGACGATCGGTGCCGGGGTACCGTCGGGCGCGGCGAAGTGCTCGGCGAACCGGTCCACATCGATAGTGGCCGAGGTGATGATGACCTTGAGGTCGGGTCGACGCGGCAGTAGCTGCTTGAGGTAGCCCAGGATGAAGTCGATGTTCAGGCTGCGTTCGTGCGCCTCATCGATGATCAAGGTGTCGTAGCGGCTGAGATCCCTGTCGCGGTGCAATTCAGAGAGCAGGATCCCGTCGGTCATCACCTTGATGAGCGTGTCGTGACGTGACTTGTCGGTGAAGCGCACTTGATAGCCCACGGTCGTCCCCAGTTCGACGCCGAGTTCGGCGCTGATCCGTTCGGCCACAGCGCGGGCGGCGATCCGTCGGGGCTGCGTGTGTCCGATGGTGCCGGTGATGCCGCGCCCCAGATCCAGACACATCTTGGGGATCTGCGTGGTCTTGCCTGACCCGGTCTCGCCCGCCACGATCACGACTTGGTATGCGGCGATGGCTTCGAGCAAGTCCGCCCTGCGCTCCGCAACGGGCAGGTCAACCGGGTAGGTGATGCGCGAGGGCCGGGCCGCCCGACGTTGCGCGATCCGGCTCGACATACCGATCAGGATAGGCTGGTCCCTAGGTGTACTGACCACGGAGGTGGGTGACACGGGGTGATGTGCTGGACATGGTGAGAACCTCCGGGTGGGGTGGGGCTGTCTGAGGGCTCACACCACACCATGGAGGTCCTCATGCCCCACGCTAACGCCCCACTGTCCCCTACCGGCCGGTTGCGCCTGGCCC
>JBBSNC010000023.1:0-18510 GCA_038232855.1 Actinomycetales bacterium | reverse complement strand
GCGACGCCAGGGATGTATGGCGGCAGGGCTGGGGCTGCGTTCATGGTCACCATTCGGGGTCAAGGGAGCGCGGACATCTGTGCGGTCGGGACGACGCTGACCCGAGACCTGAGCGAAATGATACCGAGAGCCGCTGTCGGTGCCGCCATCTACCATGGTGCGGTGCCCCCATCTCCCCCTGTGATCCGCGCGCCACACGACACATTGACCGTTCGTGGCGCCCGCGAGCACAACCTTCAAGACGTGTCGGTGGACATTCCCCGTGATGCGTTGGTCGTCTTCACCGGACTGTCCGGGAGCGGCAAGTCCTCACTAGCCTTCGACACCATCTTCGCCGAGGGACAGCGCAGGTATGTCGAATCGCTGTCGGCCTACGCCCGTCAATTCCTGGGGCAGATGGACAAGCCAGACGTCGACTTCATCGAGGGTCTGTCGCCGGCCGTGTCGATCGATCAGAAGTCGACCAACCGCAACCCGCGCTCGACGGTTGGCACGATCACCGAGGTCTATGACTATCTACGGCTGCTCTTCGCCAGGGTCGGACGTCCCCATTGCCCGGTGTGTATGGAGCCGGTCGGTCGGCAAACACCCCAGCAGATCGTTGATCGGCTCATCGAACTCCCCGCAGGCACGCGGTTTCAGGTGTTGGCTCCGGTGGTGCGTGCACGCAAGGGGGAGTACGTAGAGCTGTTCAGCGAGCTGCAGACTAAGGGATTCGCGCGAGCCAGGGTCGATGGCGAAACCGTCCAGTTGGCGCAGCCACCGACCTTGGAGAAGCAGAAGAAGCACTCCATCGACGTTGTGGTGGACCGGTTAGTGGCCAAGGGGGGTGACGTCAGCGCCAAACGTAGACTGACCGACTCGGTGTAGACGGCTCTGAAGTTGGCCAGCGGTGTCGTGGTCATCGATTTCGTCGACAGCCCCTCCTCGGGAGCCGAGGCCAGCCGCACCGATGATGGCGGCGCAGATGGTGACCGCCCAGCACTTCCTGCGGAGCGCCGCTACTCCGAGCGGATGGCCTGTCCCAATGACCATCCGTTGGCCATGGACGAAGTGGAGCCGCGCTCCTTCTCCTTCAACAGTCCGTTCGGGGCCTGCCCGTCATGCACCGGATTGGGCGTTGAACTCGAGGTGGACGCGGAGTTGGTGATTCACGACGAAGACCAGAGCATCCTTGGCGGCGCCATCACCCCATGGTCTAACGCCCAGGGCATCAACGACTACTACCTGCGTGTGCTGGGCGGTCTCGGCGAAGACATGAAGTTCTCGGTGGAGTCGCCGTGGCGTTCGCTGCCCGGTCGCGCTCGGGACGCCATCCTGTATGGCTACAAGCACAAGGTCCACGTGCGCTACAAGAACCGCTTCGGTCGAGAGCGCTCCTACTCCACCGGATTTGAAGGGGTCATCCCCTATATCAAGCGCAAGCACGGCGAAACCGATTCGGACAGCAGCCGGGAGCGGTATGAGGGCTACATGCGCGAAGTCCCATGCCCGGCGTGTGCTGGGGCTCGGCTCAAGCCGGAATCGCTGGCCGTGCTCGTCGGTGGCCGCACCATCGCCGACATCTGCTCGATGCCGATGGATCAGTGTGCTGCGTTCTTGGAAAGTATCGACTTCACCGTGCGCGAAGTGGCCATCGCCGAGCGCGTCATCAAAGAGATCGACGCTCGCTTAGGGTTCTTGCTCGACGTCGGCCTCGACTACTTGTCATTGAACCGTCCCGCCGGCACCCTGTCCGGCGGCGAAGCGCAGCGGATTCGACTCGCAACCCAGATCGGCTCCGGTTTGGTAGGGGTTCTCTACGTGCTCGACGAGCCGTCGATCGGACTGCACCAGCGTGACAATCACCGGCTCATCGAGACGCTGACGCGACTGCGAGACCTGGGCAACACCCTCATTGTCGTCGAGCACGACGAAGACACCATTGCCGCGGCGGACTGGGTGGTCGACATCGGTCCGGGCGCCGGGGAGCACGGCGGCAAGGTGGTCCACTCCGGCTCGGTGCAAGGCCTGCTGGCTCACCCGACATCGATCACCGGGGAGTACCTCTCCGGGCGACGCTCGATCGAGACACCAGCACAGCGCCGGGGCCAAGACGGGCGCAAGGTCACCGTTGTGGGTGCCCGCGAACACAACCTGGACGGCGTCACTGTCTCCTTCCCGCTGGGCAACTTGATCGGGGTGACCGGCGTCTCCGGCTCGGGCAAGTCCACCCTGGTCAACGAGATTCTCTACAAAGT
Organism: Actinomycetales bacterium; assembly: GCA_038232855.1. Lineage (GTDB taxonomy): Bacteria > Actinomycetota > Actinomycetes > Actinomycetales > Dermatophilaceae > Ornithinicoccus. Next base: position 16,270 of record JBBSNC010000023.1, on the reverse strand, counting down.
GCTGGCCAACCAACTCAACGGGGCCCGCCAAGTGCCCGGCAGACACCGGCGGGTGGAGGGATTAGACCAACTGGACAAGGTGGTGCACGTCGATCAGGGTCCGATCGGGCGCACTCCGCGTAGCAACCCAGCGACATACACGGGTGTGTTCGACCATGTGCGGCGCCTCTTCGCGGAGACGACGGAAGCCAAGATCAGGGGCTATCTGCCTGGACGCTTCTCGTTCAATGTCAAAGGCGGCCGGTGCGAGGCCTGCACCGGGGACGGGACACTGAAGATCGAGATGAATTTCCTTCCCGATGTCTACGTGCCCTGCGAGGTCTGCCACGGGGCGCGCTACAACCGGGAAACCTTGGAGGTGCACTTCAAGGGCCGGACGATCGCTGACGTGTTGGACATGCCGATCGAGGAGGCGGCCGAGTTCTTCGCCGCAGTGCCGGCCATTTCCCGGCATCTGCGCACCCTGGTCGATGTAGGCCTGGGATATGTTCGCCTGGGCCAATCGGCGCCGACACTATCCGGTGGCGAAGCCCAGCGGGTCAAACTGGCCTCGGAGCTGCAGAAACGCTCGACCGGTCGCACCGTCTATGTCTTGGACGAGCCCACCACGGGCCTGCACTTCGAAGACATCCGCAAGTTGCTGGGCGTGTTGCAAGGCCTGGTCGAGAAGGGGAACACGGTTATCGTCATCGAGCACAACCTGGACGTCATCAAGTCGGCCGACTGGCTGATCGATATGGGCCCCGACGGCGGAATCGGTGGGGGCCGCGTGGTGGCGTCGGGCACGCCGGAACAGGTTGCTCGCAGCGAAGCAAGTTATACCGGGACATTCCTCGCCAACCTCTTCCAGAGGCAGGCGGTGGCATCGTCCGCATAGTGGGTGCGATGTGCCGGCTCAAGAAATCCAGGATGACTGTCAACCAAGGAGGACGATGACAAACACCGACGACCAGCAGAGCGCGTTGCGGTTGCCTCCAGCCCGAAGGGTCGTGCTGCGAGCCGGTGCGGTGCTGCCCATCGGGGTTGGCATCCCCACACTCGCGGGGTGTGGCAGTGATGAGGCGGCTGTCGAGCCATCGGCGTCTGAGTCTTCAGCCGAAGAGTCCGGTGACCAGACGGGGGAGAGCGCCGAGGGTAGTGAGGCATCGCAGGGCGCTGAGGGCTTTCCTGCCGCTGACGTGCCGGTTGGCGGAGCCACCTACGACGAGCCATCGAACACGGTCTTTAGCCAGCCGAGCGAAGGCGAGTTCCGAGCCTTCGACGCCACCTGCCCCCATCAGGGCTGCTCGGTTTCAGAGTTTGCTGACGGCGACTTGCGCTGCCCATGTCACGGAAGCACCTTTGATCTCGATTCCGGGGATGTCACCGGCGGACCGGCCACGACCGGATTGACGGCCCGCGAGGTCAGCTTGGACGGTGATGATCTCGTTGTCAGCTAGTCGCATCAGTTGGGGCACCCGACCTCGTGGCTGACCCTTCGACGTACCGGCCTCGACCGGGCGAAATCCCTACCGACCCTGGGGTGTACCGATTTAGAGACGCTCAAGGGCGGGTCATCTACGTCGGAAAAGCCAAATCGCTGCGACCCCGACTGAGCTCCTACTTTCAGGATCTCTCGGCACTGCATCCACGGACCGCCTCGATGGTCACTTCCGGGGCGAGCGTGGAATGGACCGTGGTGCGAAACGAGGTCGAAGCGCTGCAATTGGAGTATTCCTGGATTAAGGAGTACGACCCGCGATTCAACGTGAAGTATCGAGACGATAAGTCCTATCCCTATCTCGCCGTCACCATGGGGGAGGACTTCCCCAGAGCGCAGGTGCTACGAGGGGCTAAGCGTCGCGGCACTCGCTATTTCGGGCCTTATACCCATGCCTGGGCTATCCGAGAAACCCTCGACTTGCTGCTGCGCGTTTTTCCGCTGCGGACCTGCAGCAAGGGGGTCTTCAATCGGGCCACCCAGGTGGGCAGACCCTGCCTGCTCGGGTACATCGACAAGTGTTCAGCCCCGTGTGTCGGCAAAGTCGACGAAGCCGAACACCGGGCAATCGCGGAGGACTTCTGCGACTTCATGGCTGGAAACAGCGGGCGGTTCGTGGCGCGTCTCGAAGCCAGAATGAAAGAAGCCAGCGCCGAACTCGACTTCGAGACGGCCGCCCGGGTGCGTGACGACATCGGGGCGTTGCGGCGAGCTTTGGAAAAGTCCGCGGTGGTCTTGCCCGATGCCACCGATGCGGATGTGTTTGCCCTCGCAGAGGATGAGCTGGAAGTGGCCGTGCAGGTCTTCCATGTCCGCGGAGGCCGCATCCGAGGTCAGCGCGGATGGGTCAGCGAAAAGGGCGCAGAGACCACGAGCGACATTGTCGAGCACCTCCTGCAACAGGTGTATGGCGGCGAGACGCCAGAAGCAGTGCCCAGGGAAGTCTTGGTGCCCTTGCTGCCGACAGCGGGGGACGATGTGGGGGTCTGGCTGAGCAGCGTGCGTGGTTCAACGGTCAGCGTGCGCGTGCCCCAACGAGGGGACAAGCGGGCGTTGATGCAAACGGTGGCTCGCAATGCCGAGCAGTCACTGGCCCGGCACAAAGTGGCTCGCTCCGGTGACCTGACATTGCGCAGCCTCGCCTTGCAGGAGTTGCAAGACTTGCTGGAATTGGACGATGCGCCGCTGCGGATCGAGTCCTTCGACATCTCGCACGTCCAGGGCACCGACGTCGTCGGGTCGATGGTTGTTTTTGAAGACGGCTTGGCCCGCAAGTCGGAATACCGCCGCTTCATCGTGCGCACCGGTACCGGTGACGACACGGCATCCATGCACGAGGTGCTCACTCGGCGCTTTCGGCACTTGATTGATGCACCGGAGCCGACACCCGACGGGCTCGACGAGCACGGCAAGCCGGTGAAGTTCGCCTACCCACCGAATCTCGTCGTCGTTGACGGCGGGTTGCCTCAGGTCAATGCGGCCCAAGCAGCGCTGAGCGAGGTCGGCGTCACCGACGTCGTGGTCATCGGCCTGGCCAAGCGTCTGGAGGAGGTGTGGATTCCGGGGCAGGACTTCCCGGTCATCCTGCCCCGGACCAGTGAAGGTCTTTACCTGCTTCAGCGGGTCCGCGACGAGGCCCACAGGTTCGCTAACGCCTTTCACCGGCAGCGCCGGTCCGCCTCGATGACGACCAGTGCGCTTGACGGCATACCCGGCCTGGGTGCGGCCCGACAAAAGTTGGTGCTCACTACATTCGGGTCGGTCAAGCGAGTCCGAAAGGCGACCGTCACCGAGTTGCAGGAGGTTCCGGGCATCGGGCCCGCGGTGGCTACAGCGATCCACGAGGCATTGAACAAACGGGAGCAAGGATCGGCGGTTAACCTGAGCACCGGAGAAGTCGTGCAGTGAAGGGTGATGATGACAACCGCAGAAGAGGCAGCCACCGCTGACGGCGCGGTCGCCGAGCCAGAGCGCCGTGAATTCGTGTTGCTGACAGGCATGAGCGGGGCGGGGAGGACCACCGCCGCTGACGTGTTGGAAGACCGCGGTTGGTATGTCGTAGACAATCTGCCTGCCCGCATGCTCACGCAGTTGGCCAGCGTGCTTGGAGGGGACACCCACCCTCGGGTTGCCGCCGTTGTCGACGTGCGCAGTCGGGATTTTGTCGCAGACTTCGCGCAGGCCATGGCGGACCTGCAGGCCCAGGGGTGGTACCCGCAGATCTTCTTCTTCGACGCAACCGACGCGGTCCTGGTGCGCAGATTCGATGCTGTGCGTCGGCCGCATCCACTCCAAGGCGAGGGCTTGTTGCTGGACGGCATCAGGCAGGAGCGGCGCATGCTCGGCGACATTCGGGCCTCAGCTGAGGTAGTCGTCGACACGACCGGATACAACGTCCACCAGCTGACCGCCGCCGTCGATAAACTCATCAATCACGACGAGCAGTCGGGGTTGCGGATGGCAGTGATGTCGTTCGGCTTCAAATACGGCATTCCACTCGACGCGGACGTGGTCCTCGATATGCGATTCCTCCCGAACCCGTACTGGAATCCGGACTTGCGCGCCTTCAACGGTCGCGATGCACCGGTCCGCGACTTCGTCCTAGCCCAACCAGACGCCATCGAATACATCGATCACGCTGAGGGACTGCTGCGCACGGCAAGTCGGGGGTACCTTGCCGAGCGGCGTCGACACGTGACCGTTGCCATTGGTTGCACGGGTGGGAAGCATCGCTCGGTCGCTAGCGTCGAAGAACTCAACCAGCGCCTCGGCGATATCTCCGGGGTGCAGATCACGACCTTCCACCGTGACTTGGGGCGCGAATGAGCGGGCCACGGATGGTGGCGCTCGGTGGTGGGCACGGACTTGCGGCCTCGCTGCAGGCCCTGCGGCACCTGTCCGAGAACATCACCGCGATTGTCACCGTGGCCGACGATGGCGGGTCCAGCGGCCGATTGCGTGATGAGTTCGACATCCTTCCTCCCGGCGACCTGCGGATGGCGCTCGCCTCGCTGGTCGAGGACACCAGTTGGGGGCACCAGTGGGCCGCCGTCCTGCAGCACCGGCTCGGTGGCGATGGCGAACTGGCGGGCCACGCGTTAGGCAACCTCTTGTTGATGAGCCTGTGGGAGTTGAGCGACGACCCAGTGCGAGCACTCGACCTGGCAGGCAGGTTGCTCAACATCCGCGGTCGGGTGCTGCCGATGTCGACTTCTCCGCTGGACATCGAAGCGCTGGTCACGGGGGGCAACGGCGCTGCTGCGCGCACCATCCGCGGTCAATCAGCGGTCGCCAGCTCGACCGGCCAAGTGCAGGCGATGACCCTGATCCCGCACGACCCGCCGGCTTGTCGAGAGGCCGTGGAGGCTATCACCGTGGCCGACTGGGTGATTCTCGGACCAGGGTCATGGTTCACTTCGGTGATGCCGCACCTCCTCGTGCCGGAGCTCCGGCAGGCATTGGAGCAAACGCCCGCCCGGCGCATACTGACCCTCAACGTCGGCACGCACGATGGCGAGACGGCCGGGCTGTCGATCGCGCAACACATCGAGGTCTTGCGAGCGCATGCCCCTGAGATGGAGTTTGACTTTGTGGTTGCTGATCCGGGCGTGACGGGCACCGACCGTGCTGCCTTAGAGGCTGCCTGCAAAGGATTGGGCGCCGAACTTGTGGTTTCCGCCGTCAGCAAGTTGCGCGGGCCAGGTCAGCACGACACGCTTCGGCTTGCCGCGGCTTATCGTGACGTGATGTCCCAAACTTCGGCGCGCCCCCCTCAGCTGCCTGCGGTGCCTCGCACGGGCATTCAGCACGGGAGAAGATGACACCATGGCGATGACAGCGAAGGTCAAGGACGAACTGAGCAGGCTGCCGGTCACCAAGACGTGCTGCCGTAAGGCCGAAGTGGCTACGATGCTCCGCTTCGCTGGGGGTCTGCACATCATCGGCGGCAGGATCGTCATTGAAGCCGAACTCGACACGGCGCAGTCGGCGCGCCGTTTGCGGGGATTCATCCACGATGTGTATGGCGCCCGTGGCGAAGTGGTGGTGATGAGTGCGGGTGGGCTGCGCAAATCGACTCGCTACATCGTCCGCATCGCCAACGACGGGGAGTCGCTTGCCCGCCAGACGGGGTTGATCGATCACCGTGGCCGACCGGTTCGCGGGCTGCCGCCCAAGGTCGTCGGCGCTTCGGTGTGTGACGCCGAGGCAGCATGGCGGGGTGCCTTCCTGGCGCATGGGTCAGTCACCGAGCCGGGTCGCTCATCATCGTTAGAGGTGACCTGCCCTGGCCCTGAGGCTGCGCTTGCGCTGGTCGGCGCTGCGAGGCGGTTGGGCATCGCCTCCAAGGCCCGCGAGGTTCGCGGCGTGGACCGGGTCGTGCTGCGTGACGGGGATGCGATCGGTGCGATGTTGACGCGTCTTGGGGCGCATGAAGCCGTCTTGACGTGGGAAGAACGCCGGATGCGACGTGAGGTGCGGGCCACCGCCAATCGCTTGGCAAACTTCGACGATGCAAACCTGCGCCGCTCCGCACGGGCCGCGGTCGCTGCAGGGGCTCGCGTGCAGCGCGCCCTGGACATCCTCGGGGACGATGTGCCACGCCATCTGGCGGTCGCTGGAAACTTACGATTGGAGCACAAGCAAGCGAGTTTGGAGGAGTTGGGCGGTCTCGCGGATCCACCGATGACCAAAGACGCAGTCGCCGGGCGCATCCGACGGTTGCTTGCCATGGCAGACAAGCGAGCCGAGGAGGAAGGAATCGAGGGCACCGAGACGCACGTCAGCGCCGACATCTTCGACGATTGAGCATATCGTGCCAGCGCGCACGATCCCCTAAGTTAGACCGTGACAGCCTTTCGTCGCAGACAGTGCCGTCTGCATCGCGGAATGGCCCCAGAGCGTGACCCACCACTACGAAAGGCGAGAACCTGATGACCGTACGTGTAGGAATCAACGGATTCGGCCGGATCGGCCGCAACTTCTTCCGCGCCGTGCATGCCTCGGGAGCGGACATCGAGATCGTCGGTGTCAACGACCTGACGGACAACGCCACCCTGGCGCATCTGCTGCGCTACGACTCCATCCTTGGCCGCCTCGACGCTGAGGTGACCTCGACTGACACCGAGATCAGCGTTGACGGGGTGGCCTTCCGTGCCTCCGCGGAGCGCGACCCCTCGGCGCTGCCCTGGGGCGAGCTCGGTGCCGACGTGGTGATCGAGTCCACCGGCATCTTCACCGATGCCACGAAGGCGCAAGTCCATATCGACGCGGGCGCCAAGAAGGTCATCATTTCGGCACCCGCCAAGAACGAAGACGTCACCATCGTGATGGGTGTCAACCACGACTGGTATGACAGCGAAACGCACCACATCATCTCCAATGCCTCCTGCACGACGAACTGTTTGGCACCCATGGCGAAGGCTTTGAGTGATGACTTGGGCATCGTGAAGGGTTTGATGACGACCATCCATGCGTACACCCAGGATCAAAATCTGCAAGACGCCCCGCACAAGGATTTGCGGCGGGCCCGAGCGGCGGCGATCAACATCGTTCCGACGACGACCGGGGCGGCCAAGGCCGTTGCGCTCGTGCTGCCGGAGTTGAAGGGCAAGCTCGACGGGTACGCCCTGCGAGTCCCGATCCCCACCGGATCGGCGACCGACCTCACGTTCGAGGCGGGCCGGGAGACCACGGCCGAAGAAGTCAACCAGATTATCAAAACCGCCGCCGAAGGCCCCCTCAAGGGTTTCCTGCGCTACACCGAAGACCCGATCGTCTCCACCGACATCGAGACTGATCCGGCCTCGTGCGTCTTCGACTCCGGATTGACCAAGGTCATCGGCAACCAGGTCAAGGTTGTGGGCTGGTATGACAACGAGTGGGGATACTCCTCTCGGCTGGTTGACCTGACCACCCTCGTCGGCAAGAGCCTGTGAGCCGATGCGCACCATCGACTCCCTTCCGGAGCTGCGCGGCAAGCGAGTCTTGGTGCGCAGCGACCTGAACGTTCCGCTCGACGGAAGCAAGATCACCGACGACGGTCGAGTTCGGGCTTCGGTCCCCACTATCCAGCGGCTGTCTCAGGCGGGTGCACGCGTCATCGTGTGCGCCCACTTGGGGCGTCCCAACGGCGAACCTGAGCCGAAGTACTCCCTGCAACCTGTGGCTGAACGCCTCGGGGAGTTGCTGGGTCAGCCCGTCGGCTTCTGTCCTGAGACGGTCGGTGAGCAAGCCCAGGGGGCCGTCGGTGATCTCAGCGACGGAGACGTCCTCGTGGTCGAGAACCTTCGCTTCAATGAGGGGGAGACCGCCAAGGACGAGGAGTCTCGGGGTGTCTTCGCGCGCGAACTCGCCCAACTCGCTGACGCCTATGTGAGCGACGGATTCGGCGTAGTCCACCGCAAACAAGCCAGCGTGTATGACGTCGCGACGCTGCTCCCGCATGCAGCAGGCGGTCTGGTGGTCGACGAGGTTCGGGTCATGCAAGCGTTGCGTGATGACCCCCGCAGACCTTATGTCGTCATCCTCGGTGGAGCCAAGGTCAGCGACAAGCTGGGTGTGATCGAATCCCTGCTTAAAACGGCCGATCGCATCCTGGTTGGCGGGGGCATGGTCTTCACCTTCCTGCGCGCCCAAGGCCACGAAGTAGGTAAGAGCCTGCTCGAAGAGGATCAAGTCGACACGGTCCGCGGCTACTTGAAGACGGCCGAGGACTCGGGAGTGCAGATCATCTTGCCGACGGACATCGTCGTGGCGACGGCGTTCGATGCCGACGCCGACCACACAGTCGTAGCCGCGGAGAGCATCCCGGCAGATCAGTTGGGGCTGGACATCGGTCCGGATTCAGCCCGTGCCTTTGATGAGGCGCTGTCGGATGCCCAAACGATCTTCTGGAATGGGCCGATGGGTGCCTTTGAGATGGCGCCGTTTGCCGCCGGCACGCACGCTATCGCGCAGGCGCTCGTGGAGCGGACGAGCGCGGGCGCGCTGACGGTCGTCGGCGGCGGCGACAGCGCCGCCGCGGTGCGGCAGATGGGCTTCAGCGACGATCAGTTCGGTCACATCTCGACAGGTGGCGGTGCCAGCCTGGAATACCTCGAAGGCAAAGACCTTCCCGGCCTGAACGTACTGGAGTCCTGATGAGCGCACGCGTCCCGCTGATGGCGGGCAACTGGAAGATGAACCTAGATCACCTGCAGGCGACCCACCACGTCCAAAAGCTCGATTGGACTCTCAAGGACGGCAAGCACGACTTCGGTGCCGTCGAGGTTGCCGTGTTGGCACCCTTCACCGACCTTCGTTCCGTGCAGACACTGATCCAGGGTGACCAACTGGACATCAAGTACGGTGCCCAAGACCTGTCCCAACACGATTCCGGCGCCTACACCGGCGAGGTATCCGGGGCGTTCCTGTCCAAACTGGGATGTGGCTATGTGGCGGTCGGGCATAGCGAGCGACGCGAGCATCACGGCGAAACCGACGCAGTGGTGGCGGCGAAGGTGAAAGCGGCCCTGCGCCACGACATCGTGCCGATTCTGTGTGTCGGCGAGCCGTTGGAGGTGCGTCAGGCCGGTGGGCATGTGAAGGTGGTGCTGGAGCAGGTGCGTGCCGCCCTGGAGGGGGTAACCCCCGACCAGATCGGCGACGCCGTGCTGGCCTACGAGCCGGTCTGGGCCATCGGAACCGGCGAAGTCGCCACACCGCAAGACGCGCAAGAAGTATGCGCGGCTATCCGCACTGAGATCCGCGAGTTGGCTGGTGACATCGTCGGGGACGCTATCCGGGTGTTGTACGGAGGATCAGTCAAACCGGGCAGCGTGGCCGCCATCATGGCTGAAGACGACGTCGACGGAGCGCTTGTGGGCGGTGCCTCGATCAGTGTGGAGGACTTCGCTGCGATCTGCCGATACCAGCAGCATCACGCTCAGGGTGGCTGACTGCGTTATTCTGACTCCGGCCGAGGCAGCAATGCCGCAACAAAATTAATGGTGGTGTAGTCGCGTGGACTTTGTGCGGATCTTCCTGGACGTCCTGCTCGTCATGAGCGGGCTGTTCCTGGTGCTGCTGATTCTGATGCACAAAGGCCGTGGTGGCGGCCTCTCCGACATGTTCGGCGGTGGCATGTCCAGCAGTCTGGGCGGGTCCTCGATTGCGGAGCGAAATTTGAACCGGATCACAGTGGCCATGGCGGTCATCTGGATCACGTCCATCGTGGGGATCGGCATTCTCGTTTAGCAGGCTCATCAATCAAGGGAGCAACGCGTGGTCGGAACAAGTGCGATCAAGGGCAGCCGAGTGGGCAGTGGCCCCGCAGGTGAAGCAGAGCGCGGTCAACGCGCTCCCTCAATCACGGTGAGGTATTGGTGCGCCAATGGACACGAGTCAACCGCGAGCTTCGCCGACGGGGAAGGCATCGAGACGCCCCACACCTGGGACTGCCCGCGCTGCGGTATGCCGGCGGGTCAGGACAAAGACAATCCGCCAGAAGCGGTGCGGACTGAGCCGTTCAAGACTCACCTGGCCTATGTGAAAGAACGTCGATCCGATGACGACGGCGCCGCCTTGCTCGAAGAGGCACTGAGCACGATGCGTCGCCGGGGGATCGGCTCCGGCCCAGCCTAGGTTTCCTTGAGTTCGGTGGCTGCAGCAACGTCCAGCCACCACATTGTTTCGGCCTGACCCCGGACCCATGAGGCCGGGACGTTGGGGTCATCCTGAGCGTGCTGAGCCCGTGCCACAGCCTCCGCTTTGTCGACACCTGTCACGACGAAGTACACCGCCCGAGACGCGCGCAAGGCCGGGACCGTGAGCGACACCCGTAGTGAGGGCGGCTTCGGGGATCCCGCGACCGAGACCGTCGATATCGCGGTGTCACTGATCAGCACCTCATCGCGCCCAGGGAAGAGCGAGGCGACGTGTGCGTCCGGCCCCATCCCCAGAAGCGTCACATCAAACCGAGGGACTGCCATGCTGTCCCGAGGATCCGCCTGGGCGGCCAGCTGAGCTGCGTAGTCGGCCGTGGCAGCGGGCAGACCAGCGAGATCGCCTGACTCCTCCGCGGTTGGTGACGCGCCGAGCAAACGGTGGATCGACGCCGACGGAACCCCGAGTGCCCCGAGCCCAGCCTCTGCAGCCTGCTGATCGTTGCGGTCTGCGTGTCCGTGCGACACGAATCTCTCATCACCCCACCACAGATGAACGTGCGTCCAAAACTCCGCCTCCGCCGATGCCTTGGCCAGCGCCGTGACGACAGCCCCACCCATCGACCCTCCGGTCAGCACCAGATGGGCCGAGTCGCGTTCATTGACCGCTGACTCCAAGTCGCGGACTATGCGCTCAGCAACGGCTTTCGCCAGGGCCGTCTTGTCGGCCTCGATCTGGACGCGTCCGCGCTGCACAGCCGCTAGTTTGCCGGTTACGGCGGTTTGCAGTGTCGTGGCGTCTGGTGCGCCCGTCGTGGGGTTAGTGCGTTCCAAGGCCCTGCTGCCTAGGTGCGCTTGGCCTTGACGAGCAACGCTCGCGGGCCGCTGTGGGACGTCGCCCGCTCGCACTGCCTCCGATTGGGTCACCCTGCGCTTGTTGACTTTCGGCATCCCTTCGCACAGCGCGGCCGCATAGACCGAGTCCGGGTCCAGCCGTCGCAGTTCAGCCGCCAGCGCCTCAGCAGGGCCGGGCTCCAAAAGGGCCACTTCTCGAGCGGGCTGACCGGTCTGTTGCAGGCTGGCCACCTGCCCTTCGACCCGCACGAGGTCGATCACCGACTCAGCGCGAACCATCCTGACGCTGACCAGGCCGGAGCCGGGTTGGCTACGCGCACGCGATACCGGCACGTCGAGCGCTTGGGCTAGCCATCCGGCGAGCAGATCCGCCCCCGGGCACTCCGCCTCCGAGGTCACCGCGGCGCTGACTACGGGCTGGTGCGGGGGGTTGTCCAACGTTGCCGCCAGGAGGGCTCGCCATCGGGTGATCCGCGTCCAGCTCAGATCGGTGTCGCCACTGCGATAGTGCTGCGCGCGGCGCTTCAACTGCCGACCCGGTTTTTCGCAGCAGGTGGCGTCCGTGATCCGGTGGTGCGCGAGTTGGCCAAAGGGAGAGCCGGCGACGTCCATCGGCGGGTCTCCGGGCCACCACGCGACAATCGGAGAGTCTGGAAGCAACAGCGGGGTCACCACTGCTTCCCCGTGGTCGGCGAGCGCGCCATAGAGGCGGAGCACGACGATTTCGCTGGCGCCAGCGTCGCCGCCCACCCGGATCTGGGCGTCGAGGCGTTGCTTGCCGCGTCCGTTGCCGCGCACGATCACGACGATCCGGGCGGGATGCTGCCTGGTTGCGTCGTTGGCAACGGCGATCGCGTCATCGGCGCCGGTTTCATCGACGACAACGACCAGCGTCAGCACCCGCCCCATTGCCATGGCACCGACTTCGTTGCGCAGGCTGATCAGCTTCTTGCCGATGGTTCCGGTGGTCGTGCTGGGCAGGTCAACGATCATGGCAATCTCCACTCGCGTCCGTCGGAGCGCATCATGTCATCGGCTTGATCCGGTCCCCAGGTCCCCGCCGGGTAGGGGTGCGGGGCGGTGCGGCTCCGTCGCCAGTGGCCGATGATCGGGTCCAAGATCCGCCACGAGAGCTCGACCTCTTCGTGCCGCGGGAAGAGTGGAGGATCGCCCAGCAGCACGTCGAGGATCAGCCGCTCGTAGGCCTCGGGGCTGGATTCGGTGAACGATGCCCCATAGCCGAAGTCCATCGTGACGTCTCGGACCTCCATCTGCGACCCAGGCACTTTGGAGCCGAAGCGAACTGTCACACCCTCATCGGGCTGCACCCGGATGACGATGGCGTTGCGGCCCAACTCTTCGGTGGCGGTGCTGGCAAACGGCAGATGCGGAGCGCGCTTGAACACCACGGCAATCTCGGTGACTCGTTTGCCGAGCCGCTTGCCCGTTCGTAGGTAGAACGGCACGCCGGCCCACCGTCGGGTGTGCACCTTGAGCTGGACCGCGGCGTATGTCTCGGTCATCGACTCGGGGACCACCCCGTCCTCGTCCAGATAGCCGGGCACCGTCTCGCTGCCCTGCCACCCCTCGGTGTACCGGCCGCGGCAGGTCGCCGCGGCGAGATCTTCGGGCAACTGCACCGAGGCAAGAACCTTCTCCTTCTCGGCTCTCACGGCATCGGCGGTGAAGCCAATCGGCTCCTCCATCGCGGTCAAGGCCAACAACTGCAGCAGGTGGTTCTGGATGACGTCTTTGGCCGCACCGACGTTGTCGTAGTACCCGGCGCGCCCGCCGATGCCGATGTCTTCGGCCATCGTGATCTGGACGTGGTCGACATAGTTGCTGTTCCAGATCGGCTCGAACATCTGGTTGGCGAATCGCAACGCCAAGACGTTCTGCACCGTTTCCTTGCCCAGGTAGTGGTCGATCCGAAACACCGAGTCCGGCGGAAAAACCGATTCGACGATCTCGTTCAACTCTTGGGCACTTTCCAGGTCGTGACCAAACGGCTTCTCGATGACGACTCGCCGCCAGGTGTCCCGACGTGGGCTGCTCAGACCCGACTCCCGTAGTTGTTCGCAGACCGGAACAAACCAATCCGGCGGAATCGACAAGTAGAAGGCGTGGTTTCCCCCCGTCCCTCGGGCGTCGTCCAACTCCCGCACGGTGTGCGCCAAGAGCCGGAAGGCGTCGGTGTCATCGAAAGCGCCCGGCACGAACCGGAAGCCCTCAGCCAAGCCGCGCCAGACGTCCTCGCGGAAAGGGGTCCGAGCGTGCGCCTTGACCGAGTCGTGCACGATGGCGGCAAAGTCCTGGTCGCTCCAGTCGCGGCGCGCGAACCCGACCAAGGAAAAGCCCGGGGGCAGCAGGCCACGGTTGGCGAGGTCGTAGATGGCGGGCATCAACTTCTTGCGTGCCAGATCCCCGGTCACGCCGAACATGACCATGCTGCACGGGCCAGCGATCCGTGGAAGTCGCTTGTCTTCGGGATCGCGCAGCGGATTCGTCTGTGGGCTCAAGGCGCCACCGAGAGATGTGGTCCCGTCACTTGTCGCCGGATTTGGCCGCGTCGAGTTCGCTCTGCACGGTCTCCAACAACTCGTCCCAGGACTTCTCGAACTTCTCGACGCCTTCTTCTTCGAGAGCCTGCACGACGTCGGCATACGACACACCGACCCGCTCTAAGGAGTCCAGCACCTGTTGCGCGTTGTCGTAGTTGCCGGTCACGGTGTCACCCGTGATTTCGCCATGATCGGCGGCGGCCTCCATCGTCTTGGATGGCATCGTGTTGACAGTCTGAGCCGCAACCAAATCGGTGACATACATCGTGTCCGGGTAGTCCGGGTTCTTCACCCCGGTGGAGGCCCATAGCGGCCGCTGCGGGTGAGCGCCGTCATCGGCAAGGTTCTGCCAGCGGGGGGTGGAAAAGACCTCTTCGAAGGCCTGGTAGGCCAGTCGGGCGTTCGCAATGCCTGCCTTGCCCCGCAGGTCGCGGGCCTCGTCGGTGTCGATCTCCTCCAGCCGCTTGTCGATCTCGGCATCCACCCGAGACACGAAGAACGACGCCACCGACTGAATGGTGGAAAGGTCGATCTCGTGCTGACGGGCCTGCTCCAACCCGGTAAGGAAGGCGTTCATCACGCCGCGGTACCGGTCGAGGGAGAAGATCAGCGTGACGTTGACGCTGATCCCCTTGGCCAGCGTCTGGCTGATCGCGGACAGCCCCTCCACCGTGGCAGGGATCTTGATAAAAAGGTTGGGCCGCTCGATCTCGTCCCAGAGCCGCTGCGCCATCTCGACCGTCGCGTCATCATCGGCAGCCATCCCGGGGTCGACCTCGATCGATACGCGCCCGTCTACGCCGCCGGTGCGCTGATAGACCGGGTGCAATATGTCGCAGGCGTCACGAACGTCCTGGGTGGTGATCGTGAAGACCGTCTTGTCAACATCTGCGCCTTCGCTAGCCAGTTGCTTGATCTGGTCGGTGTATGCCTCGCCTTCGGCGAGTGCCGCCGCAAAGATGGTGGGGTTCGTCGTCACCCCGACCACATACTTCTCATCCAGTAAAGATTGCAGCTCGCCCTCTTTGATCATCGGCCGGCTGAGGTCATCGAGCCAGATCGAGACCCCGGCTTCGCTGAGGTTCTCGAGATTGCTGGTCTTGGTCTTGGTGTCCTGTGTCATGGCGTCCTCACTTCTGGGTTGCGTCGGCCGAACGGTGGCCGCCTGATTTGGCGTCACCGGTGGGGTGGGCTTCGTCAGTCGCCTCGGTGGAGGTCTGCCCACCAGTGGTGTCACCAGTGGGACCCTCTCCCGCAGCGACCGCGTGGATGGTGTCGTATGCCGCCTGGGTCACGGCTTCAGCGGTAATCCCGAACTCCTGGTAGAGCGTTTCGTAGTCGGCGGAGGCACCGAAGTGCTCCAGGCTGACCATGCGGCCAGCATCGCCGACGACCTCGCGCCAGCCTTGCGCGACGCCTGCTTCGACGCTCACGCGAGCCCGGACACTGGGTGGCAGCACCTCTTCACGGTACGCCTGATCCTGCTCGTCGAACCACTCGCGGCATGGCATCGAGACCACGCGAGTGGGCACGCCGTCGGCTTGCAGGCTCTCTCGTGCCTGCAGCGCCAACTGCACTTCCGAACCGGTGCCCACCAGGATCACCTGCAGGTCGCCGCCTTCGGCCTCGGCCAGCACATAGCCGCCGCGCTCGACACCTTCGGCGGAGGCGAACACCGAGCGGTCCAATGTCGGGACGTTCTGCCTGGTCAGAGCAAACGCACTGGGGTGGTCGACCGTCCCCAGCACGGTGCGCCACGCCACCGCGGTCTCATTGGCATCCGCGGGCCGGATGACGTCGAGGCCAGGGATGGCGCGCAGCGAGGCCAGTTGTTCGATGGGTTGGTGGGTAGGACCATCTTCACCCAGACCAATGCTGTCGTGCGTCCAGACGTAGACCGTCGGCAACTGCTGGATGCAGGCCAGCCGGACGGCTGGGCGCATGTAGTCGGAGAAGATCAAGAACGTGCCGCCATACGGACGCGTCAGGCCCTCGAGTGCGATCCCACTCAAAATCATGCCCATGCCGTGCTCGCGGATGCCGAAGTGCAGCGTGCGGCCGTATTCGTCGCCGGGGAACTTCTTGGTGGCCTTGCCACTGGGCACGAAACTGGGGACATCGTCCATCGTGGTGTTGTTGGAGCCGGCCAGGTCGGCTGATCCACCCCACAGCTCCGGCATCACGTCTGCCAATGCCGTGAGCACCGATCCGGACGCCTTGCGAGTGGCGACGCCGTCTTCGTCCGCGTCGAACGTCGGGATAGCCTCCGCCAAGCCTTCCGGCAGCTTCTTGTCCCGCAACCGGTCCAATAGCGCGGCACCGTCAGCGTTCGCATCGCGCCACGCGTCGTAGCCGCTCTGCCAGTCTTGGTGCGCCGCTTGGCCACGTTCGATGACCTTGCGGGTATGCGCCACGACGTCGGCGTCCTCGACGAAGTTCACCTCCGGGTCGAAGCCAAGCAGCGACTTGGTCGCGGCTACTTCGTCGGCTCCCAAGGCCGACCCGTGGGCCGCACCGGGGTCCCGGGCTTCGGGTGCCGGCCAGGCGATGATCGTCCGCAGCACGACGAGCGTCGGCTTGTCGCTGCGCTCCTTGCTGGCCTCGAGCGCGGCATACAACACATCGACGTTTTCGGTGTAGGGCTCCTGCCCGCGCCAATCGACCACGTCGACGTGCCAGCCATAGGCTTCATACCGCTTGGCGACGTCCTCGCTGAAGGAAATGTCGGTGTC
>JBBSNC010000022.1:0-18637 GCA_038232855.1 Actinomycetales bacterium | reverse complement strand
GCCTTCGGGGTCATCCTCACCAGCCTCGGGGTCATCCTCACCAGCCTCGGGGTCATCGTCATCAGCAGTGGCCGAAGGTGTAGACCCGGCCTGGTTGTTTTGACCGTCGCCGCCGATCGGACCCAGTCCCTGGATGGCGCCATAGGCGAGGAACATGGCCACCACAACGATTGCCGCGATGAGGGCCAGCACCACGCTGCTCTGATAGCGCTGGCGGGGCTCCCCCGCCGCCGCACTGCTGGCCAGTGCAGGGCTTGATCCGGCCTCGGCTCCACCCGCTGCAGACCCAGCCGATGAAGCCTCTTGGGGCTCTCCCACCCATTCCGATTCAGCCGGCGCAGAGGTGGTCAGTGGGGCGGCCGATCCGAATGCTGCCATCGGGCTAGCGCCAGCCGCAGTGCGGTAGTAGCCGGGTTCAACGCTGTCGGTCTGGTCTGCCTGGTCGGCGTTGTGTGGGCCATCGTTGTCTGGGCCATCGTTGTCTGGGCCATCGTTGTCTGGGCCACTGCCGGGCCGGTGACTCTCGGGCTGGTCGGCGGCTGCGAAGGCACCTCCACCCGGTTCTGAATCCCCTTCACTGCTGCTGCCTACCGACTCCACGGGATGCGCGGCCGTGGCGGCGGCACTGGCTCCGGCTGACGCGGCGAGGGCTGCATAGGCACCGCCTTGGCCGTCGTCCAAGGGAGCGTCCAGACTGAACGGCGACTCCCGCACGACTTCCGAGGGCCAGGGAGCGAGCACTTTGGCCAACTCACCAGGGGTATGCGGTCCCCGCTGGTCCGCGGCGTCAACGCCGAAGACGGAGCGGCACAGGGCATCGAGATCGCCCGGGACTCCGGAAACCACCTCGGAGGGGGCTGGGAGCGTGCCGTCGGTACGTCGACGGGCTGGTCGCAATGCCTCGATCTCTTCACCTGGCCAACGCCCCGTCAGCCCGGTGTACAGCAATGACAGCAGGTCGGTCGTGTCGATGGCAGAAGCCTCTGCCGCGGCAATGTCGTCGGTCTGCTCGATGGCCGCAGCGACCCCCACACCGGAGATCTTGACGCTTCCCTCGCTGGTGCGCAGCACCGCATGTGGGTTCAGATAAAGGTGATGCAGGCCCCGCCGCCGGGCTGACTCCAGGCCAGCGGCGGCCTCGCCGACGATGCGACGGGCTTCCTCAGCGGGCAAGGGGTGCTCGGCGACGAGAGTCGCCAGCGAGATGGCCTCGCTCAATCCTTCCTCGACGATCCAGCACCGCCCGTCCTCCAGACCCACATCCAGGACCCGCACGAGCCGCGGATCATCGACGCCGGCCGTGCGGCGCGCGCCGTCTAAGACCGCATGCGCCATGGACTCATGGGCGTCGGTAGCGGGCATGACGGTGACGGCGACCAGCCGATCTAATGTCTGATCGTGAGCCGACCAGTAGTCCAGGGTGTCGTCTCGACGAGCGAGAAGCTCCTCGAGGGCATAGCGGCCACCGAGGACCGTGCCAGTGTCGATACCGCGCACCATGGGCTCCTTGCCGGGGTCATCCTGTGAAGACGTGTCCAAGACTAGTCGGGACTGGGGGACAGGTTTGGTTGTGCCGCGGGCGGCACTGTTGCTGCGGCGCAGGCGACGGGTCAGCGGCGTCATTACCTCAGCAAGCTCCCGTACACCGAGACGGTGCGCCACGACACCATAGAGAGTGAAGAACAAGAGTCCCCCCGGGATCAGGATGACCAGGGCGGCGATTTTCCCTTCCAATACTGCCAAAACCCCGAGTTGTATGCCGATCGTCGGGACCGCAGCGATCAACGCGGCGGCCAGAGCGCGCAGGTAGGTGCTGCGCACATCAGCCAAGGACAGCGTGCCGATCCGGCGGTGAACCCACGACACACCTAGCACGGCAGCGATAATCTGTGCGGCGGCTTGTCCACTGGCGATGGCCATCGCGGTGAATTGTGGGGGCACGAGCGCGGCGGCACCAATGGCGACCACTGAGATCCCGGTGATGACGAGTTGCAACTGGAACGGCGGGCGGCCCTCTTGGTAGGCGTGAAAGATGCGTTGTGACAAGAGGTAGACGCCGTAGGGGAGGAGGCCGAGGGTTAAGATCATCACGATCTGCGCGATGGCTTGGGTGGCCTCGGATCCGCTTAATAACAGCAGGAGGGCCGTGACCTGGGGGGCGAGCACGATCATCGCAATAGCGATCGGAATCATGGCGGCACCCAGCAGGCGCAAACCGTGACGGTATTGCTGGGCGAGAGCTTCTCGGTCGTCCGCTGCCGCTGCCCGGGATAGTTGCGGCAACATCGCCGTCAGCAGCGACGTTGCGATCAGCGAGTGCGGCAAGATGAAGATGAGGAACGCGTTGTCATAGGCGAACTTGCCGGGGACACCGTCTTGCAACACCACCGCGCGGTTCATCACGTTCGATGCGAACAGCAGCCCGGTTTGGGACACGGCGATGACTGCAAGAGTCCACAACGCCATGCGTGAGGCCGAGCCGAGGCCCACGCCCCGGAAACCCCACTTCGGGTGGTATCGAAAGCCGCTGCGTCGCACGGGCTGGATGAGCACTGCCGCCTGCATGATGATGCCGAGCGTCGCGGTCCCACCCAGGAGCCAGATCATCGAAGCCGACCATTGGCCCAATGGCAGGGTGTCGGCATTGGGGTAGGCGATGATGAAGGCCACCAGCCCTGCGATGGCCACGATGTTGTTGGCCACGGGCGCCCACATGTAGTAGCCGAACTTCTCTTGTGCATTCAGGATCTGCCCGAGCAGTGCATAGGCGCCGTAGAAGAAGATCTGCGGAAGGCAGAGGTAGGCCAAGGCCACCGCTAGGGCCAGTTGGTCACCGGTCCAACTCAGCGCGTACAACTTTGTCAGCAGCCACGCGCTGGCCGTCGCTATCACCGTGATACCGGTGATAGCGATCAGCGCGAGGGTGATGAGCCGGTCGGTGAAATCGCGGCCTTTGTCCTCGCGGGCCAAGGCTCGGGTGAGTTGCGGGACGAAGACCACATTGAGCACTCCACCGGCCAGCAGCAGATAGATCGTGTTCGGCAGGGTGTTCGCGGTCTGCCAGACGTTGGCGACCTGGGTCAATGGCCCGATCGCGCCAGCCAGGAGTGCAATCCGGACCAAGCCGAGTAGCCGCGAGACCAGGGTGCCTGAGGCCATCAATGCGCGGGATCGCGCCAGACTTGCGGAGGAGTGCCCCGCTGGCTGGGACGGTGTGCCGGACTCGCTCATCGGGCTGCCGACGAGGCGCTGCTGGGCGGCCTGGGGCGCAGTGCGCGAGCCAGACCGAGGATGAGGATGACGCCGGCCACCGCGCCGAGAACCCAGTAGATCCAGATCCCCGTGGGCCGGACCTGCACGCTGACCTCTTGTTCTTCGCCGATGGCCAGCCCTCCCGGCGTCGACAGGGTGGCCCGCACCGGCACCTGTCCGGCCGCGATCGCCCGCGCGCGGAACTGAACCGTGGCCCGGCTCTCAGGCCCGATCGTGATGTCCGGGGGTTGTTCGATGATGCGCAGTCGGCCGTTGCCGGGGGAGAGTTCGAGTTGCACGTTGCGGACCGCAATGGGGAGATCGTTGACCACGGTGATCTGGATGAGGCCCTCGTCCGCCAAAAAGTTCACCGTCGTCGGATTGATCTGCACGCCGTCGACGATGTCTTGCACCTGGGACTCCATGTCGCGCAACGGCAACGACCACTGCTCCGGGTTGTCGCGCCACCGGGTGGAGTACAGCCCTTGAATGATCTGTCCCCATTGCTGAGCCGCGCCACCAGGGGCCACGATCGTTTGCAGGTCCTCCAGAGTGAGCCACAACTCTTCAATCCGCTCGATCTGCGAGCCGGTCAGCGGCGAGTCGCCGGGTTCGGGGACCGCCGGTGTACCCGTGAGCGACAGCATCCCCGTTTCGTCGAAGAGATCGGCTGCTGCAACCTGCTCGACCCAGGGTGCCTCCTCATACGCCTGAGCCAGATCACGCACTGAGGCCTCCTGCAGGCTCGAGCCCCTCGGTGGGGCCAGCACGAGCGAGCCGGGGGCTGCAGGGGAGCGTTGATAGCGGGCCAGTGAGTGGGCGAGCAAGAGTTGAATGTGCGCCCCGTCACGATCGGGGCTCGGCATGTCGGCGATCAGCTGCGACATCGTCTCATCGAAGCCAAGCAGGGCGATGTTGTCGCCGTCGAGGGAGCGAGTGCCGTAGGCCATGCTGTTAACCCCCGTCGAGTCCTCAAATGCCGATCGGGGCACCATGGCGGTAGCCACATCTTCGTCGCTCCACGCGTCCTTGAGCGCCCGTAGTTCTTCGTCCCGAAGAACAGGAGAGATCGGCCAGGCGATGTCGTGCCGGCCGCGCTCCACAAGCACGTCAGCTGAGAGCGCAGACGGCGGAAGCGGGGCGGAGATGAGGCGCTGAATGAGCTGAGCGTCGGCGCCGATGGCTTGCAGCGCAGTGACATCAGGGTCGCTCAACGGCAGCCACCACAATCGATCCCTCCCGAGAGCGCCCAAGCCGTCTTGCAGGGTGACCTCAGCCTGCTGCAGGGAGGTGAGATCTTCGGGGAGGTCAACGTCGGGGAGCGCAGGCTGGCTGGCGGTCGGGTCCGCATCGGAGGGGTCAGCAGTCGATGTCCCCGGATCGGTTGGCGCCGCTGAAGGTGTCGGCGACTCTGCGGTCGATGCGGGGTCTTCGGACTCAGGCAACGGCAACTCTTCGTCAGCGCCCTCGGCGATGTCGGCGGCCCCCACCGGCACCAGCAGCGCTGGGTCGACGACGAAAGTTCCCGCATACTCGCTCAGCACATCGAGCCACACCCGTGCAGGAGCGGCTTCACCGACCACATCGAGCCATGCCTGGGTGCGCGCGGGCCCCTGCTCGGCCAACAGGTCGGGGACCGGCGGAACGGTGAGAGGGACCACCCAGGACAGTGCTAGCTGTCGATCTGCGCTCGTCCCGGCATACCAGGGCAACACGGTGCGCAGCTGGGCCACAGCGTTGCCACCGCTCATCGCTTCGATCCGCAGCGGGAGGGACGTTGCGGCGAAGGGAGGCTTGAGAGCGTCGGCCGGCACGACGATCAGGAACGTTTGACTGGCTCCGGGCTCGAGGGCGCCGGAGAGTTCGTCCGAGGCGATCAGCCGTGGCGTGTTGAGGTCTTCATCGCCGCTCACCCACCCCCCTAAGGCGACCCGAGTATCGAGGGCCCTAAAGGCCGTGGACAGACGCACCTCCTCGACCTGAACGGTGACGTCGCTGAGGTTCTCCACCTGGCCGCGCACCCCCCAGGTCCGGCCTGGCCCGAGGGTGGAAGGCACGACCGTGTCGAGATGAACTTCCACCTGAGGCGTGGCCTGTGCCGGGAGTGAGCGATCGGGCGTCGGCCCGGCGCTGACGGCCGGCACGCCGCACCCCAACATCAACAACAGCGTCACGAGCCCGCCAGCGATGGCCTGCCGCACTGATGTCCTTTGGGTCGGGACTGGCCCACTTCGGGGGCGCGAGAGCGAGGGCGTCATGGTTGTCACGATGAGTGCTGATCCGCAGCGCTCAGGCGCTGCCGGACAAGCGCTGCCAGGCCAGTCGTGCAATCCGGCGCTCATTCGGGAAGGTCAATGTGCGGTGCGCATCCCGCAAGGGCACCCACGCGGCATCGATCGCCTCATGATCAGGATCGTTCTCGACAGTCAGCGAGCCACCGGTGGCTTCGAGTAAGTAGTGATAAACCATCTTGTGGATGCGATGTTCGGGGGTCGAGAAACGGTATTCGATCGTGCCCAGGGTGATCAGTACCCGACCAATGATGCCGGTTTCCTCGGCGACTTCCCGGGCTGCCGTCTGCTCGAGCGTCTCCCCGGCCTCGACGTGTCCCTTAGGCAGGCACCATTCGATCCGCTGACTTCGATTGCGCCGAGCAATCAGCGGCACGCGGGCACGTCCCTGGAAGACATCTACGACGACGCCACCCGCGGAGGTTTCACGCACCGAGGAGATCCGCCGGGCGGCGCGGGTCGGTCGCGGCGTGAGGGTCACCCGACCACTGTATCGAGCCGCCTTTACCGTTACCTGAGTTCACCTGACCAGGCCCGGCGCGCCTACAGTAGGTGATCGTGTCGAATCCCCCCGCTCGCCCTGAGCTCCTGGCCGGGGCGGTCCGTCACCTCGCACCCACCCTCGATGCGATGTCGGGCCTTACGCAGGGGTTTGCCAGCGCCGGGCACGAGTTCGCACTGGTCGGGGGTCCCGTCCGGGATGCCTTCCTCGGCCGCCGGTCGCCGGACCTGGATTTCACCACGTCGGCGTCGCCAGAGCAGATCGAACCTCTGTTGCGGGCGTGGGCGGATCACACGTGGAATGTCGGTAGGGCGTTCGGGACGATCGGTGGTCGGCGTGGGGATCAGATCGTAGAGGTCACCACCTACCGGGCCGATGTCTACGATGCCGACTCGCGAAAGCCAGTCGTGGCCTTCGGGGACAGCCTGGAGGCAGATCTGGTCCGTCGAGACTTCACCATCAATGCCATGGCAGTGCGTCTGCCGGAGCGCCATTTCGTGGACTTGCATGGTGGCTTGGATGATTTGGCAGCTCGGGTGCTGCGCACTCCGCATACCCCGCAGGTGTCCTTCTCCGATGACCCACTGCGGATGATGCGGGCAGCCCGCTTCAGGTCCACCCTCGGCGTCAGCCTGGCCCCGGAGGTGGCGAGCGCGATGAAGGACATGGCTAGCAGGCTTGAGATTGTCTCCCCAGAACGGGTCCGCGACGAACTGAACCGGTTGTTGCTCGGAGCCCACCCTAGAGCCGGCCTGGAGGCCATGGTGGCGACTGGGTTGGCCGAGTTCGTCTTACCCGAAATACCCGCGCTGCAACTGGAAGTCGATGAGCACCACCGCCACAAGGACGTGTATCAACACTCGCTTCAGGTGCTGGAGCAGGCCATCGCGCTGGAGAGCCCCGCATCCGCCGATGGCATCGATGACGTGCCCGGCCCGGACTTGGTGCTGCGGCTGGCTGCTTTGTTGCACGACATCGGCAAACCGGCCACCCGCCGCTTCGAGCCCGGTGCCGGAGTCAGCTTCCACCATCACGAGGTGGTCGGTGCGAAGTTGACGCGGACACGGCTGCGGGCGCTGCGCTACGACAACGACACGATCAAGGCGGTCTGCCGACTGGTCGAACTCCATCTGCGATTCCACGGATATGGCGGAGGCGAGTGGACCGACTCGGCCGTGCGGCGCTACGTCACCGACGCGGGTCCGCTACTCGGGCGGCTGCACCGCCTGACCCGCTCGGACTGCACGACCCGCAACCGACGCAAGGCGGCTCGGCTCTCGGCCACCTACGACGACCTGGAGCGTCGCATCGACACCCTGCGTTCGCAAGAGGAGGTCGAGGCTATTCGCCCGGAACTGAATGGCAACGAGATCGCCGAGGAATTGGGGATCTCGCCAGGGCGCGTGTTGGGCCGGGCCTACAAGCACTTGTTGTGGTTTCGGATGGAACACGGCGTCCTTGGTCGTGAAGCGGTCGTGACCGAGTTGCGCCGTTGGTGGGCGGAGCAACCAGAGTCCGGCGTCGTGCAGGAGCCGAACGGCCAGCGCTGAAGCCGCACGACGCGGTGCAGAATGGGGCCATGCGCTCTGTTCTCGTCCACTCGCACGGCGGCCCCGAGGTCTTGACGCTGAGCGAGGGTGATCCACCTGAGCCTGCCCCGCATGAGGTGCTCGTGCAGGTGGCCGCCTCCGGTGTGAACTTCATCGACATCTATCAGCGCTCCGGCGCCTACCCCATGGACTTGCCGTACGTCGTGGGCTCCGAGGGCGCCGGGACCGTGATCACCCTTGGGGCTGGTGTCGGGTACACCGCAGAGCAGGACGCGGCGCTCAGCGTGGGCGACCGGGTGGCCTGGGCAAGCGTGCCGGGGACGGGAGCGACCGAGTATGCGGCCGTGCCGGCTGCGCGGACCGTGCCGGTGCCTGACGGGGTCGAGTTGAGCCAGGCCGCGGCAGTGATGTTGCAAGGTATGACCGCTCACTATCTCTGTGAGTCGACCTTTGCCGCGGTGCGTGGTCAGGTCGCGCTGGTGCATGCGGCAGCCGGCGGAGTGGGTTTGTTGCTCTCCCAGATGCTGTCCCGCAAGGGTGTTCGGGTGATCGGCACTACGTCCAGCGACGCAAAGGCCGACGCGGCTCGCGGTGCCGGTGTCACCGATGTCGTGCAGTACCGCCGCGTCGATGCTGACAGCGTGGCGAGCGGCTCCACCCCCGACTGGGTGGGGGCAGTCACGGACCTGGTGGGCGAACACGCCGTGCATGTTGTCTACGACGGAGTCGGCAAGGACACTTTCGACGGTGGCATCGAACTGCTCCGGCCGCGAGGCACGATGGTGCTGTTCGGCGCTGCAAGCGGCCCGGTCCCACCCTTTGATCCGCAACGTCTCAACTCGGCCGGCTCGATCTTTCTGACCCGACCCAACTTGGGCCACTATCTGCGAGATCGTGAAGAACTGTTGTGGCGTGCGGGCGATGTGCTGGAGGCAGTTCGTCGAGGTGACCTGGACGTTCGTGTCGGTGGGACCTATCCGCTGGAGGAACTGGCGCGTGCCCACGAGGACCTAGCCTCCGGCGCGACGTCGGGCAAACTGCTGATCCGCCCCTGAGAGACCGGGTCGTGATCGCGCCCGACGCTGGTCCAGACCCGGCTCAGCACCCATGTCCACGCGATAGCCCGAGCGAGGATCGTGACGGAGTAGGCATCTGGGGGAAGCCCATGCCCCGCATCGGATCCGAAACCGATGTAGAGCCAGACGGCCTCGAAGTGGATGACCTCGGCAGCAGCCCAGATCAGGTGATCCCGCCAAGGCACGTTCGACAGGGCCAGGAAGGGCAGCACCCACAGCCCGGTCTGCACCGAGACTGATTTTGCGGTCAACATCACCATCAGCATCATTGGTGCGGCAAGAGCGACCACGTATCTCACATCGAGGGCCACCGGGAATCGGTGCACCAGCCACACCGCCACCACGAAGGCCAGCACCCATCCGGAGATCGCGATCCAGGTGGCCACCGACGTCAGCATGGGCGTGCCCAGCAGTCGTGGGATGAGCGTGCTGCCGCCATACCCCGGTGAACTGCTCAGCCAACCCCGTGGACCGGCGAGGACACCTTGTCCGCCGACATACCAAAAGGCGAGAAAGATCGTCGCTGACGTCAGCGCACCACTGATGAGCACGGGCGCTGCCTGTCGCAGTTGGCCAGCGCGCCATGCCAGGAGCAGGATGGCGAACGCGAAGATCAGCGAGTAGGGGCGCCCTAGGAAGGCTAGTCCGAGCAGGACCCCGCACCACACTGGATGCCGGCTATGCCACGCGCGCAGGGCGAGAATCACCGCGGTGATCGCCAGGAGGTCGGTTGAGATCAAAGCCAACACGACGATGACGGGACTCGCCGCGTAGTGGATTGCCTGCCAGGGCTGGTCGGGTCGCATCCCGACAAGCGCCACCACAGCCAAGGCTAGGAGCACCAGGACCAGCAAAGCCCATAGGCCGAAGACCCACTGCTGAGCCTGGATGCCCTGCCCGCTGCTCGGTGAAAGTCCGGCTAAGGCCCACATCGCCAGCCCGGAGAGGAGCGGCTGGTCGATCGCCGCTTCGCCGGAATAGGGATAGGTCCCCTTGCTGAGGACCGAACTGACGTTGACGACGGGTATGTCGGAGTAGCAGGCCCGCCAGAACTGATCTGGGTCAGTCCAACCGTTGGCCAGGCAGTAGCCCTTCTGTAGAACGCCGAGCGCCAGCATGCTCGCACCGAGCACGATCGCCGCAGCAGCGGCAGTCCAGTAGGTGCCGGAGGGGCCATCAGCAGGTACGTGGCGTCCCAGCGGGCCCCCGATGATCGCACTGGCAGTGCGCACCACCGGATCCTGCTGTGAGGGCGCGGTGCCTGTTGGGTCAGCCCTCATCGGGCGGGTCAGTACCAGGGTCTTCGCCCGCACCGCCATCATTGTTGTTGCCACCGTCGTTGTTGTTGCCGCCACCGCCGCCGTTGTTGCCGCCGCCGTTGTTGCCGCCACCACCGGTCGTAGGCGTCGTCGGCTCAGTCGTCTCTGCCGGTTCCGTGGTCTGCGCCGGTTCCGTGGTCTCCTCGGGTTCGGTGGGTTCGGTGGGTTCGGTGGGTTCGGTGGTCTCGGTGGGCTCCGTGGTCTCCTCAGGTTCGGTGGTCTCCTCAGGTTCGGTGGTCTCGGTCACCGTCTCCGTCTCGGTGGTCGGGCTTGGTGGCGCACTAGGCTCGGGCGCTTGTTCTGGGGCAGTGGGGGCAGGAGGGGCAGGAGCGGGTGCCGGCCGCATGTTGTCATTGACCCCCACGCGATCGGGGAACTCAATGACCTCATCCCCGTCCAGGGCTAAGCGCATGAACTCCCCCCAGACCTGGACTGGGAAGCTCCCGCCGGTGATCTGATCGACGCCACCAATGTCCTGCATGGGCTCGGTGCCGTCACCCTTATACATCATCACCGAGGCAGCCAGTTGCGGGGTGAAACCGTCGAACCACGCCGACAGGTTGTTTGAACTGGTGCCCGATTTGCCGGCCGCAGGGCGGCCGAGATCGCCCGCCCCCACCCCGGAGCCCTCGGTGATGACACGGGTCATCGCATCCGTCACATCGGCGGTGATATCTGAGTCGACCGCGTCGCTGGTTTCTGGCTCTGCGATGTAGTCATAGATCCCATCGGTGCTGCTGACCTCGGCCACGATGTACGGAGTTGCCAACTCACCCTGCGCAGCGATGGCGGCGAAGGCATTGGTCATCGCGACCATCGTCGGTGAGGCGGTCCCCAAGACGTTGGTGAGGTTGTCCTCCAAGCCGGGGGTGCCCTCCGGAAGGCCAAGATCCAGTGCCGCCGCACTGGTGTTCTCAGGTCCGATCTGTTCGTTCAACTGGACGAAGACCGTGTTGACCGAGTTGGCAGTGGCTGTGCGTAGGTCGATCTCGCCGAATTGCTCATCTCGAAAGTTGTTGATCTCGGTCGGCTCGGACTCGCCTTCAATCTCGAAGTCGATCGGGCTGCGCCCCGAGTAGGTGTTCAGCGTGCTGACGTCTTCCCGCAGAGCCGCGATGAGCGTGAAGACCTTGAACAGCGACCCTGCTTGCTGCTGGGCGTCAGTAGTGACGTTGTACTGCTCTTCTTGATAGTCGGCGCCGCCGTACATCGCCGTGATGGCACCGTCGCCGGGAGTGATCGAGAGGAGGCCCACTTTGAGTTCCTCGGCGTCTGGGGTGCTTGGCATCTGCCGCGCAACGGCGGTCTCTGCGGCTTCTTGGTGTTTCCGCACGATCGTGCTGGTGATGCGCAGTCCACCACGGTCAATGTCATCCTCAGTGATGCCAACCTCATCAACGAGTTCCTTGCGGACACTCTGCAGGATGTGGCCGGTGGGTCCCTGCACTGAGTCAGACTGCCCAGGGGCAAGCAGGTCAGGGAACGCAGCGGCGTCGGCATCGGCTTCGCCCAGCCACCCTTGGCTGACCATCCCGTCGATGACGTAGTCGAACCGTTCCTGGGCGCGTTCTTGGTTTTCCTGCGCGTAGCCCGGGTCGAACAGCGACGGCGCATTCGTCACGGCCGCCAAGAAGGCCGCCTCTGAGACATCCAGTTCGCTGGAATCCTTGCCGAAATGGGCCTGCGAGGCCGTCTGTATGCCGTATGCCCCCCGGCCGTAGTAGATGGTGTTGAGGTAGCGCTCCAGGATCTCGTCCTTAGACAGTTCACGATCGATCTTGACCGCGATCAGCAACTCCTCAAACTTGCGGCGATACGACTGCTCACTCGTGAGGTAGTAGTTCTTCACGTACTGCTGAGTGATAGTGGAGCCACCCTGGGTGGTGTCAGAGGTCAGATTGGACCAGGCGGCCCGGGCCGTGCCGGTGATCGAGACCCCATCGTTGTCATAGAAGCTCCGATCTTCGGCCGAGAGCATGGCCTGCTGAGCATGCTCAGGGATGTCTGCCAGCGGGACCGATTCTCGATTCGTGCCACCGGTGAAACGCGCCAACTCGGTCTGACCGTCTGCGTAGAAGACGATCGAACTCTGCGATTCAGCGAACTCGTTGGGATCAGGAATGTCCGTGCTCGCGTAGGCAACCGCAAACACGCCGAAGGTAACCACGATGCCAAGCAGCCCTAGGCCGATCAACCACAGCAGGAGGCGCTGCCAGCGGGGGCGCTTGTCGCGGCGGGTGCGCGGGGTAGTCGAAGAAGCCTTCGATTGCGGTGGCGGTGCGCCCTCGGGCGTACGACGAGCCACGGGTCCTCCTGAAGATCACGGGATGGTCAACGCGCATCATACGGCCCCGTGCTTGTCTCAAGTCGGTGAAGATGCCACTATCGATGTATCGGCACGATATATTGAATGTGCCAACGAGTGCCGTCCGACGTGACGGGCGGTCGGCTTTCGTTTCACCGCCACCACGATGTGCCCAAGGAGGTTTGTATGAGTCGCCGTTCCGACATGCTCGAATTGGCGATTCTGGGACTGCTCCAAGATGCACCCATGCACGGGTACGAATTGCGCAAGCAGGTCCACCGAGTGCTGGGGACTGTCCGAGCGTTGTCTTACGGCACGCTTTATCCCCGGCTGCGTGACTTGGTGCTCTGGGGCTATCTGCGCGAGGTTGATCGACCCATCCCGAGCCGGCGGGCCAAGATCACGTACGCCGTCACTGATGCCGGTCGGGAGCGTTTGTCACATCTCCTCGCGGCGGCGGGTCCGAGCGCCTGGGAAGACGAGGCATTCGCAGTTCACTTCGCCTTTTTCGCCCGCACCGACGCGAGCGTGCGCTTGCGCATTCTCGAGGGTCGGCGGGCCCGGTTGGAGGAACGGCTCGACGTCATCCGTAGCAACGGACCAGCCCACAGCACGGCCCCTTCCGGGTCCGACACCTATCTCAATGAGCTTCATCGTCACGGGGTGGAATCCACCGAAGCGGATCTTCGCTGGGTAGCCCGCATGATCGAAACCGAACGGCAACAACACAATCGTGCGTACAGCCCATCAGGCGACGCACCGGAGAAGGAGTAACACATGGGTTCTGTGCGCGTCGCCGTGGTCGGCGTAGGAAACTGCGCCAGTTCATTGGTGCAGGGCATCGAGTACTACAAGGATGCCGATCCATCTTCCTCAGTGCCTGGCCTGATGCACGTCATGTTCGGGGCGTATCACGTCCGCGACGTGCAGTTCGTCGCTGCCTTCGACGTGGACGCGAAAAAGGTGGGCTTCGACCTCTCCGAGGCGATCGTCGCCAGTGAGAACAACACCATCAAGATCGCCGACGTGGCGCCGACCGGTGTGACCGTGCAGCGCGGTCCCACCTTGGACGGTATCGGCCGCTATTACGCCGAGACCATCGAAGAATCCGACGCAGACCCAGTGGACGTCGTGGCGAGCCTACGCGAGACCGACGTAGACGTGCTGGTGTCCTATCTACCCGTTGGCTCAGAGCAGGCCGACAAGTTCTATGCTCAATGCGCCATCGACGCGGGGGTCGCCTTTGTCAATGCGCTGCCCGTCTTCATCGCCTCCGATCCGGAGTGGGCGCAGAAGTTTGCCGACGCGGGGGTGCCGATCATCGGTGACGACATCAAGTCTCAGGTCGGTGCGACCATCACTCACCGCGTCATGGCCCATCTGTTCGAGGAGCGTGGAGTCGTCCTGGATCGGACGTATCAGCTCAACGTCGGCGGCAACATGGACTTCAAGAACATGCTGGAACGAGACCGCCTGGAGTCCAAGAAGGTCTCCAAGACCCAGGCTGTGACATCGAACATCAGCCACGACATGGGCGCTCGCAACGTGCACATCGGCCCGAGTGACTATGTGCAGTGGCTGGATGACCGCAAGTGGGCGTACGTCCGCTTGGAAGGCCGCGCCTTCGGCGATGTCCCACTCAACATGGAATACAAACTCGAGGTATGGGACTCGCCCAACTCGGCCGGCATCATCATCGATGCCATCAGGGCTGCCAAGATCGCCCTCGATCGCGGCCTCGGAGGGCCGATTCTGTCTGCGTCGGCATACCTCATGAAGTCGCCGCCGCAGCAGATGCAGGACGCTTTGGGACGCGAGCAGGTCGAAGCGTTCATTCGGGACGAAGTCACCGTCTAACGAGGCACGAATCACCGCCGACTGGCGGCAGCAAAACGGGTGGAACCCTTCGCGGGTTCCACCCGTTTTTGTGCGTTCGGCACCTTCGTGTCACTTACCGAATAGTCCCAAGGCTTCCCCAAATACAGTATCGAGTCTTCACCTCTTGGTCATAGGTCAGTAAATTCTTGATGCAGCCTATCCTGGGAGTTTTCAGAGCCATTGGCTGCATGATTGCAGGTCAAAGGCTTGATGGGCTCCGCGGGGAATGTTAAAGAACGTTCCTTCTGTCGTTGCTGGACAGAATTTGTGGGTTACCTTTTCATTGGTAAGCGAAACTCTGTGACGCACGTCAAAGGCCCAACGAGACCACTATCAAAACATTCGTGGTTTTTGCCTAAAGCCCTAGTGCGGGAAGGCATTTCTGGGATGAACAAGTTCGGTAAACATTCATGTGCCATTGTCGTCGCTGTTGTGATGTCGACAATGACGGTCCTGAGTCCGGTGGCGGTCGCTGACCCGATTCCTCCAGAGCCCATCGGCGGCTCATCCGAGGACGGCTCCGCGCCAGCAGTGTTCGTCCAGGAAGCGGGGGCACAGACCGATGCTGACGAAGTACCGGTGGAGCCGCTAGCTCTAGTGGACGGGCTCGCCCCGGACCTTGACGATCTGCCCGACGAATGGCTGCAAGCTACGCCAGCGGAGGCGATCCAGCCCGCATTGGCGCGCGACCTGATGCCAAGTGTCAAGGACCTCGGCACTGACGCCTCGACAGCGGCTGCAGCGGTCCCCTCGCCGCCGACAAAGTCGCTGCCGAGCACGCTGGACGCGGCCCCCGGGTGGCAGTACTCCTATTCGTGCGACCCCAACGACAAGCCCGGCATGGTCGCCTTTGCCAAGTTGATCAGCACGCACTACAACCGTCCGCGATACTCGACCTCTCGGTCGTGCAAAGCTGGGAACGCGAGTCAGCATGGAGAAGGTCGTGCGGTCGACTGGAGCATGGACGCCTTCGACGCGGACGACAAGGCTATCGGCGACGCCGTCGCTTACTGGCTCACCACCAACAATGGCGAGATGGCACGGCGTTTCGGCGTTCAGTCGGTGGTCTGGAACAAGCGATCCTGGTATCTGTACTCGCCGGGGTCATGGCGCACCTACACCGGGCCAAGTCCGCATACCGATCACTTGCATATCTCCTTCACCTGGGACGGTTCGATGAAGCGCACCTCGTGGTGGGATGGCACTCCGGTCACCACAGTCGACCACGGCACCTGCCGGGTGTATGCGGATCAGTACGCTCCGCGCTATGACGGTTGGAACACTCGCTCATGCAGCCTCAATCTGCCGAATCCGCCCTCCTCGCCCTACCCTGTGACGTTGCCGGGCGCGAGCAACGCCACGGTGGCGACTGCGCAGCGCTACCTCGGCTTCACCGGCTCGGCGGTAGACGGCTCCTTTGGCCCACAGACCCTGGTGAGACTCCTGGACTATCAACGCTCCCGCAGCCTGCCCTGGACCGGCGTCTTGGACAACGCAACCTGGGCCTACATGGCCTCCGCCGGTGTGCCAACGACGAACACCTCAGACGTCTCCCGTCTGGCGGGGCCGGATCGATATGGCACTGCGGCGGCGGTCGCGAAGCAGTACCCCACAGGCGGGTGGGTCTACGTCACCACCGGTGAGAACTACCCGGACGCGCTGTCTGCGAGCGCGGCGGCAGGCACCTACGACAACCCGGTCCTGCTGACAGGCCAGGACTTTTTGCCGACGGCGACCAGGAATCAGTTGAGCCGCATCGACCCGTGGCGGATCTATCTAGTCGGCGGCGAGAGCGCGGTAAACAGCAACGTCTACCGAGCCTTGACCTCCTACGCAGGAAACGGTGGGGTGCAGCGTCTATCCGGACCAGACCGCTACGGCACCGCGGCAGAGGTTTCGGAGCGATTTGGAAGCAACGTCTCCGTCGCCTACATCTCGACCGGGCTCGACTTCCCAGATGCCCTCGTCGGGGCGGCGCGAGCTGGTCGCAAGGACGGACCGATGTTGCTGACCCGCTCTGGGTCACTGCCTTCAGAGACCCGGTCGGCGCTGCGCCGGTTGAACCCCGGGCGAATCACCATCGTCGGGAACCGAGATTCGGTCAGCAGCGCCGTGGCAAGGGACTTGGAGCGTTACACCGACGGCACCGTGTATCGAGTCGGTGGAAGCAGCCCGCTGTGGGTCGCTGTCAACCTCTCGAGTTACTACTCCCGCGGCCTGAATGTGGTGTACCTGGCGACCAGCGCCGACTACCCGGACGCTCTCACCGGCGCGGCGCTCGCCGGCAGCACTGGCGGGCCGGTCCTGTATACCTACAAGAACGCGCTGCCCGGCAACACCAAAGAGGCGCTCAGCGATCTGGACCCAGATCGCATTGTCATCCTCGGTGGGAACAACGCGGTGTCCGACGCAGTCGAACGTCAAGCGCAGGGCTTCACCGACTGAGCCCAGCAGGGGGACACCATGGGTGTCGGCCTGCCACTGTGCCTCCTTCGCCAGCTCGGCCAGTCGCGCCCGCCCGGCCGGACTTGCGATCGCGCCCCATCGCCGCGGATCCGTCCACAGATGAAAGACTGTCCCGGTGGGAGCACTTGCGTTCGGGTCCAGTGAATCAGCCCCTCGGGTGCTCCTGCTGGGTATTCGCGCCAGCTCGCTGACCGACACCTCGTGGCCCATGCAGGGCACCTGGTTTCGGCTGCAAGCCGCTTGCCCGGAGGCCATTGATCCGGACGTCCTGCCGTGCGATGTCCGGCGAGTGCGACCAGACGCCGTCAGCCGCGCGACATCGTTACGGGTTCTTGCGGCTTGGGCCAGGTCGCAGATGCTGGCCGGCCGAGTGCGGGCATCGCCGACCTGGTTGTGGGCCATCAAGCGCGATCGGTGGTTACGCCAGGCGTTGCGGGATGCAGACGTCGTGGTGAGCATGGATGTCGACACCGACCGCGTGCTAGCGCTCATTCCCGAGCTCCTGCCGGGATGCACCGTTGTCCCGTATGCCGAGAGCGAGGGCTTGGCGGACGGCACACGGGCGCTCGCCGACGTACTCGCCCGGCTGGCCGAGATCATTGAGGAACGACAGCGGCCAATAGGGATGAAGCGGCGTCTGATGAAGGGCCCGCGCCTCGATGCGTTCGTGGGGCTTGTCGATCCAACGGTGGCCAAGCGGATCCCCGGCGCTCTGCTGCCGGTTGCCGACGTCGCACAGATCGTCCGGTTCTTGACATCGGTGGTAGGACCAGTGCAGACGGCTGTGATCGTGCACGACGTTCTGGGCGCCTTCAGGTGGGACGAAGCTAGCGCATTCGGTATGAGCGGTATGGCGGCACAGCAGGCAAGCGCTCGCCTCTGGCGTGCCGAAACCGAGGCGGAACTGCCCAGCGAAGCAAGAGTGGACGCGGCCGTGCGGGCCGCATTGATGGGGGCGGACCTGGCGCTGGAGCGCCGGGATGCGGTGCTTGCGCGGGGGCGCTTGGTGGACGCGATCCTGCTGATGTTTCATCGCGAGCGGCACACGGAGTGCGTGCACTCACCGCTCGTCGCCGACCCCGTGGGGTTTCTCGAGGCGCTCTGGGCCAACCAGACGTTTCAAAAGGTCCGCAACGATGTCAGGCCACCACGCCTGCACAGGGTACCGTCGGAGTCTGCGGGGCCGCGGGTGCTTGTCCTGGCCAGTGACTCTGGCCAGTTTCACCGGCCCGTCGTCGAAGCGTTGGCACAGGTAGCGACAGTCACCGTCACCGGCCCAGAAATATGGGCGGCGTTCCTGTCCAGGCGTGGTTTGGACATGCTGGCCATCGAGGCCCTGGTGCGACTAGGGCAACGCGGCTCAGGAGACCTTGCGCCGGACCCTTGGGGGGCGGGGCCAGCGAGCAAGAGGGTTGTCCGGGCCCTCGGGCCTCAACTGAGTCGCACGGACGTCGTGTTTGCGGACTGGGCGGACCGATTGTCAGTGTGGGCTTCCCATATGGTACCTGACGGAGTTCGTTTCGTGCTGCGAATACACAGTGTGGATGCCCTGCACCCATTGTTCCACTTGGTCAATTGGCGCAATGTCGATCACGTGCTTGTGGTCAGCGAGGCACTTCGCCTGTTTGTGGCCCAGATGCTTGTCGTCGCCGCGGCTGATGTGCCCGTAACTGTGGTTCCCAATCTGATTGCACTCACCGCTTTGGACCGGCCCAAGCACGCGGATGCGCGCACCACGCTCGGGATGATCGGTTGGGGTCGCCGGGTCAAGGACCCACTGTGGGCACTCGACCTCCTAGCCCGAGACCCCTCCTGGCGGCTGGTGCTGATCGGGCACGACCTGCACCCCCCTAGCTCAAGGTTGGCCGCCCTCTACAACGACGCAGTGCGGGCCCGCTTGCGCGATCCATCGATCGCTCATCGGGTCGATGTCGTCGGTTGGACCGACGACATCGCCCATGAGTTGCAGAGAATCGGTGTCATCTTGAGCGCGAGCCG
>JBBSNC010000021.1:0-18673 GCA_038232855.1 Actinomycetales bacterium | reverse complement strand
GTCGGCCTTGATCACGACGGACTGCTCGCTGTGCCGGAAGTCGCCTTCGGTCATCGTGGCGACCCGAGTGCGACTCTGCGAGGACCAAGAGCCCATCGAGTGCGGGTGCGCTCGAGCGAAGTCCTTCACGGACTTAGGGGCTCGGCGGTCGGAGTTTCCTTGCCGCAAAACCGGGTTGACGGCGCTGCCCTTGACGGAGTCGTAGCGCGCGCGAGTGCGCTCATCGGCCTCCGAGCCGGCGTCGCCGGGATAGTCGGGCAGGTCATAGCCCTGCTCCTGCAATTCTTTGATGGCTGCTTTGAGTTGCGGCAGCGACGCGCTGATGTTCGGGAGTTTGACGATGTTCGCCGCTGCGGTGTGGGTCAACTCCCCCAGTTCGGTCAACGCGTCGGGCACCTGTTGATCCTGCGGGAGGTCATCAGAGAATGCCGCCAAGATGCGAGCTGCCAGCGAAATGTCTCTCGTCTCCACCTCAACACCTGCCGTGGCCGAAAAGGCCTCGACGATCGGCTTCAACGAGTGCGTGGCCAACATGGGGGCCTCGTCGGTCAGGGTGTAGATGATCGTTGACATAGGGCGCGACAACTCCTGATGTGTGTTCGGGGTGGGTCCGCCTCGGCAGGCGATGCCAGGCTATCGCCTGAACACGGCCTCGGCTCCCCCGTCGGCATCACCCCGACGATGGGTGATCGGAGGGACTGAGGGTGTGAGCGCTGCTACGGTTCGGATTGACCCCATTTCGCCGAGCAGTTGGGAATGCACATCGTGGACCGCACCCCAGTCACCGTGGCCGTCACCGGAGCCGCCGGACAGATTTGCTACAACTTGTTGTTTCGTATCGCTTCCGGCGAGATGTTGGGAAGCGATCGGCCGGTCCAGTTGCGCTTGTTAGAGATTACTCCAGCCCTGAAGGCCCTCGAAGGAGTGGTGATGGAGTTGGACGACTGCGCCTTCCCCCTGCTGCGGGGGGTAGAAATCGGGGACGACCCGAATGTTGTCTTCGAGGGCGCCAATATCGCCCTCCTGGTAGGTGCACGCCCACGCTCCAAGGGGATGGAACGCGCAGATCTGTTGGAGGCCAATGGGGGCATCTTCACCGGTCAAGGCAAGGCGCTGAACGATCATGCTGCCGAGGACATCCACATCACGGTGACCGGCAACCCGGCCAACACCAACGCGCTGATCGCCCGCAGCAATGCGCCGGACATCCCGGCGGAGCGGTTTAGCGCACTCACCCGACTGGACCACAATCGGGCACTAGCCCAGTTGTCCCACCGCACGGGTGCGGCGGTGACCGACATCACCAAGATGACCATCTGGGGCAACCACTCGGCAACGCAGTACCCCGACATCTTCCATTGCGAGGTCGACGGGCGAAACGCTGCTGAGGTCGTCGATGACCAATCTTGGCTGGAAGACACCTTCATCCCGACCGTCGCCAAGCGTGGGGCAGCGATCATCGATGCCCGAGGTTCCTCATCGGCGGCTTCGGCTGCCGCGGCAACGATCGATCACACCCGCGACTGGCTGCAGGGCACGGCGCGCGGCGACTGGACCTCCATGGTGGTTTCTTCCGACGGTTCCTATGGTGTGCCCGAGGGTCTGATGTCCTCATTCCCGGTCACCACCGTCGAGGGCACCTGGAGCATCGTGCAGGATTTGGAGATCGACGCTTTCTCGCAGAAGCGCATCGATGCATCCGTGGCTGAACTGGAGGAAGAGCGCGACGCAGTGCGTGAGCTGGGCCTGATCGAGGATTAGATCACTATCGGATAACCAGGCTCGCGCTCAAAATTGCCGTCGCGATTGCGAATGCGAGCAAAAGCCCGATGTCCAGCATCCGTGAACGCACGATCAGCCCGCCTGCATGGGACTCTGGGATCACGAGCCGAGCCAGCGCGGCGACTACCAAGGTGACCGCCACGGCGTAGCCGAAGCTGCGCAGTCCGCCACTGAGCAGGAAGAACACGGAGACTCCCAGTCCGATCGGAAAGAGCCACCAGGCCCCCAAGGGCTGATTCATGCGCTGCGCTCGGCCGCCTCCACCACGTTAGCGAGCAGCATCGCGCGGGTCATCGGCCCCACGCCGCCGGGGTTGGGCGAGAGCCAGCCCGCCACCTGCGCCACGTCGGCTGCGATATCGCCGGCGATCTTGCCGTCCCGGCGAGCCACCCCTACATCGAGCACAGCGGCCCCAGGCTTGATCATGTCGGCTCGAATCAGGTCCGGCACTCCCGCCGCCGAAACGACGATGTCCGCCCGGCGCACGTGCGAAGCCAAGTCCTGGGTGCCGGTGTGGCATAACGTGACCGTCGCGTTCTCGCTGCGGCGAGTGAGGATGAGTCCTAGCGGTCGCCCCACTGTCAGCCCGCGCCCGATGACGACCACCTCGGCCCCGGCGATCGGCACGTTGTAGCGGCGAAGCAGTTCGACGACACCGACTGGCGTGCACGGCAGCGGCGCGGGTGAGCCAAGCACCAGCGACCCCAGGTTCACCGGGTGCAGGCCGTCGACGTCCTTGGCTGGATCGACTCGTGACAGCAAGGCGAATTCATCCAACCCGGTCGGCTGTTGCACCAAGAACGCGGTGCAGTCGGGGTTTTCGTTCAGTTCGTCGATGACTGCTTCGACCTGCTGTTGGCTGGAGCCGGCAGGAAGGTCGCGGCGGATGGACGATACGCCGATCTCAGCGCAATCACGGTGTTTGGCGCCCACATACCAGGCGCTGCCAGGGTCGTTGCCGACCAGGATTGTGCCCAAACCTGGACGTTTGCCTTGCTCGGCCAGGGCGGCCACCCGCACGGCCAACTCGGCCTTCACATCGGCCAGGACGGCCTTGCCATCCAGGGTCTGTGTAGTCATGGCCGCAACTCTAACCATCCCGGGCGGGCCCGAATTGCACCGCGCGTTGACTCCGTGCGCTGAGACCGGCGCCGACAGCACCCACCACAGCGACGCTGAGGCCGAGCACAAACTGTGCTCCAATCCGCTCACTCATCGCCGGGTTGAACAAATCCAACGCGAGGCCACCCCCCAGTTGACTCGACACAGCGACCAAGCCGAACACCAACACTCCGGTGTGTTGCACCGCCCAAGCAGCTCCCGCGATGAAGACCACCCCGCACGCCCCGCCTAGCCATGCCCACCACGGCGCGTCCCAGTCACGCGGCAGCGATGCCAGCCCGGTGAGCATCGCCATGCCGCCGACCGCGACCACGGTGCAGGTGCCCACCGCGAAGTTGATCAGCGCGGTAGCAAACGGGTCCGCACTCACCGTGGTCACCCGACCGTTCAAGGCGTACTGCACCGACCCGAGCAGTCCCACGAGGAAAGCGATCCCCACCGGCAACAGATCGCCCATGCCAGCCGGCCCACCGGGGGTCGAGCCGGAGGCGGCGGTGGCGATGGCTACCCCGGCCACGGTCAGCGCGGCGGCCACCAAGCGCGGCCAGCTCAACGCCGTTGCAGGCGCGGGACCCCAGCCTTGCCGGTCAACCACCAGGGCGCTGATGCCCTGCCCCGCGATCACGGCGACCAGGAATGCCGCGACTCCGACCAACGGGACGGCATAGGTCTGGGTTGAGACCAACAGTCCCCCGCCGACTCCACCGAGCACATGCCACCAGGGCAACCTGCGACTGCCGATCGCTGCGGGGACTCTGGCCACGTGTGCCCGGAACCGCACGCTCAACAACAACAGGCTCAACAGGGCGAGACCGGTGAAGAAGCTCACGCCAGCGGCCGAGAAGTGTCCGATTGCTTCGGCGAGTCGGCCGTTGACCCGTGACTGCACCGCGACTACGGTCCCGCTGAGGACGGCCACGCATAAGGACAGCGTCAGCAGCGAGGTTCGCTCAGTGGGCAAAGTGGCGCGTGCCGGTGAAATAGAGGCTGACCCCGGCCTCCTCGGCGGCCGCCACCACATCCTCATCACGGATGGACCCACCCGGCGCCACAACCGCCCGGACTCCGGCTTCCAGAAGCACCGTGAGCCCGTCGGCAAACGGGAAGAAGGCGTCCGAGGCGGCGACGCTGCCGCGCGCCCGCTCGGCGGCCCGGCGCACTGCCAGATGACAACTATCGACCCGGTTGACCTGCCCCATTCCGATTCCGACGCTGGCGCCAGCGTTCGCCAGCAGGATGGCGTTGGATTTGGCGGCACGACACGCGCGCCAGGCGAACTCCAGGTCAGCAAGCGTCTGCTCGCTGGCCGCAGGTCCGGCGACCAAGGTCCACAGCTGCGACGCATCACCGCCCAGCTCATGCGCAGCATTGATGTCATCCCGCCGCTGAATCAACAGCCCTCCGGAGATGAGACGCCCTTCGTGTGCTGGCCCGACCTGTGTCGCTGCTGCTCGCAACAGCCGCACGTTCTTTTTCGCAGTGAGCACCTCGAGGGCCTGCGGCTCGAAGTCGGGTGCCACGATGACCTCGGTGAAGATGTCGGTCAGGCCGGCGGCCATCGAAGCCGAGAGAGTTCGGTTAGTGGCAACGACACCGCCGTATGCCGAGACCGGATCGCAGGCATGAGCTGCAGCGTGTGCTTGGGCCACGTCTGTCCCAACGGCGATCCCACAGGGGTTGGCGTGCTTGATGATGGCAACAGTCGGTTGGTCGCCGTGGTCGTACGCCGCCCGCAACGCAGCGTCGGCATCGACGTAGTTGTTGTACGACATCGCCTTGCCGTGCAGTTGCTCGGCCCCCGCGATTCCCACACCCGCCTCCAATGGACCGCCAGGCACGGCGGCATACACGGCTGCGCTTTGGTGTGGGTTCTCCCCATAGCGCAGCACCGCGCTTCGCTCCCAACTTGCTGCAGCCCACTCGGGAAATTCCGCGGGCTCGACGCCTCCGTCAGCGTGCGACGTACCTGAGTCGTCAGTGAAGCGGGCGGCCATCCAGCTAGCCACAGAAGCGTCATACGTCGCGGTATGCCGAAAGGCGAGCGACGCCAGATGTTGGCGTTGGGCGAGCGTGAAGCCGTTGCCCGTAGCCGCGTCGATGACGCGGGGGTAGGCCGCAGGGTCAACCACTACAGCCACACTTCGATGGTTCTTAGCCGCAGCCCGCACCATCGCTGGACCGCCGATGTCGATCTGTTCGATGCAACCGTCAGGGCCGGTGCCTGCCGCGACAGTTTGCGCGAACGGATAGAGGTTGACCACGAGAAGGTCGAATGACTCGATGCCCAGCGATTCGATGGAACTCAGGTGGTCGGGGTTGGTGGTGTCTGCCAGGAGCCCGGCGTGAACTCCGGGGTGCAGCGTCTTGACCCGACCATCCAGGCATTCTGCGAAGCCGGTGACCTCCTCGACTCCGGTGACCGGCACCCCGGCAGCCTCAATCCGACTAGCCGTTGAGCCGGTCGACACGAGGGTCACGCCAGCCGCATGCAGCGCCTGCGCCAGCTCCTCCAGACCCTGCTTGTCGTAGACCGAGATCAGGGCGCGGCGCAAAGGGCGGGTACTTGCGGGGTCGGCGTTCACGCGAGAGTCACCTTTCTGTCAGTGCGGGCGAAACCTTGGGTAATGATCTGGTGGGCGCTGCGCACGAGCAGATCCCGCTCGACAACTTTGATCCGCTCGTGCAGCGACGCTTCGTCATCTCCGCGCCGCACTGGCACGGCCCGCTGCGCCACGATAGGCCCGGTGTCCACACCCGCATCGACGAGGTGCACGGTCGCACCGGTCACCGCCACCCCATAGGTCAGCGCGTCGACGACGGCATGAGCGCCGGGAAAGGACGGCAGCAGGGCAGGATGCGTGTTAAGCACCGCGCAGGTGGCCAGGACGGCTGGACCGAGCACCTTCATAAACCCGGCACTGAGCACCCACCGCGGTCGTTCATCCGCAGCGAGATCACCACTACCCTCGGCGGGCAGGTGCCGGGTAATGTGCTCAGCGAGTGCAACGTCCCAGTCCAGGCGACTGCGGTGACTGTGAGTCGGGCACACAAAGGTTGGTATGCCGACCGCTTCGGCCCGCTGTAGGCCTTCGATTCCCGCACGATCAGCGCCTACGGCGGCGATCCGGATGCCGTACTGGGGATCCTTTGTGGCCTCGATCACCGCTTGCAGGAGCGTGCCGCTACCCGAGACCAGCACCACAACCGGGATGGCACTGATGCTGGCTTGCGACACTGGCCGACTCTACCGCCAGCCGTGCTAGAGGCGTCGATGGGACAGATGCATGCCGGTCACCACCGTGCCGGCTCCCACTAACAGCTCGGCCAAGAGCGCGCCTGTCACGGCGAACGGCGCAGTGCCAATCACGCCCAGTAGGCCTGGCGTCACGCTCCCGGCGGCCAGCCAACTGAGCGAGAGCACTGCCCCGCCGACCCAAGCACATGCGGCCAAGGCGACTCGTGCCTTGACCCACCAGGACGCCAATCGGGGGGCGGAGCGGGCGCTGCGAAACCCCAGCCAGGCCCCAGCAAGAACCGGTAGCGCCCCGACAGCCCACATCCCCTCCGGGATCGGACCAGGCTCGGGCAAGGCGGCCAGCACCGGAATGAGTGGCAGGTCGCCACTGGTCGTGGCCCCCCACCCCACAGTGACAGTTCCGATCGAGAGCCCCGCACCGGCCATCCATCCCAACGCCCACAGCACCAGATTGGGCAAGAACAAGAGTTGGCCCACGGTGAGGATGAGTACCCCGATCGGACCAGCGTCCAACGCGGCATACAACGCCCCCACCCGTTCGACTCGCAGCGCCACCAGCGTCACCACAACAACGAGCGCCATCACCACCAGCGACCCGAGCGCCTCCCCCGCCGGCTTCAGCCCCCTTCGCGCCAACACGGGGATCTGGTTCGTGAGCCATCGAAGCGCACGCGCAATGGTGGGATTCTCCGCGCGTCGATGCTCCCGTATGAGGGCCAGGCCGATCCCGGTCAACGCAACCAACAGCAGTCCGGGCGTCGCCCTCCAGAATGAAACAGGTGCAGCGCCCATATCCGCACCGAAACAGATGAGCAGCCCGGCCACGAGATACCCGAGCACGAAGGCCACGAGTTCGTTTGCTCGGATGCCATGCCACGCAGCGCTGAACCCGCCGATAAGCGTCGTGCGCGCGCTGCTGTCGTCCTCCGTCAGCACATGGCGAGCCGCGTATCGGCACAGCAACACCGGCACCGCAGTCAGCAGCAAAGGCATGATGTGAACCGATGCCTCTGGGGCATCGACCACCCCTCGGTGAGCCAGGGCCCAACCAGTCGCTGAGATGCCCAGCGCCTGCCACGCGGAGACCGTCGAAAGAGGGTCAGCGAACCAGGTGATGAGCACCGGAACTGCGATCAGGAGCCAGGCCACGACGCCAGCGAGTGCACCGGCGAGCGCTGCGCTCGCCCACGCCTTCAGGTTGCGCCCGCTGAACCACCAGCGGACCGTATCGACACCGCCCGCGGATGAGCGCGACGTCGTTGCAGAAGTGGTGGTCCGGTCTTGAACAGTCATAGCACGGTCATCGTCCCTCGTCGGAGGAACCAATTAGCGAAGGCGCACCGGGACGGACTGACCGACCTCACATTTCAGGGGTTCTTGACGATCTCTCGCATCAGTTCTGCGGCCTGCGAGGGCGTCTTGCCCACCTTGACACCGGCAGCTTCCAACGCCTCTTTCTTGGCCTCGGCGGTGCCTGAAGACCCCGACACGATGGCGCCGGCGTGGCCCATTGTCTTGCCCTCCGGCGCGGTGAAGCCAGCGACATAACCGACGACCGGCTTGGTGACGTGGTCCTTGATGTATTCGGCTGCCCGCTCCTCGGCGTCGCCACCGATCTCACCGATCATGACAATGGCGTCGGTGTCCGGGTCTTCCTCAAAGGCCTTGAGACAGTCGATGTGGGTCGTGCCGATCACCGGGTCTCCGCCAATGCCAACACACGTGGTGAAGCCGATATCGCGCAACTCGAACATCATCTGGTAGGTCAACGTCCCGGATTTGGAGACCAAGCCGATCCGGCCCGACGTGGTGATATCGGCCGGGATGATACCCGCGTTGGACTGTCCGGGACTGATCAGCCCCGGACAGTTCGGACCTACGATCTGGGTCGTGCCAGCGGCCTTGGCATAACTGTAGAACTCCGCGGTGTCCTTGACGGGCACGCCCTCGGTGATCACGACCGCAAGAGGAACCTCGGCGTCCACCGCCTCCACCACAGCTGCCTTGGTGAACTTTGCCGGCACAAAGATGACTGAGACGTTGGCCCCGGTTTCAGCGACTGCCTCGCGGACTGACGCGAAGACGGGCACGCTGACGCTGTCTTCGAAGTCAACGCTCTGACCGCCCTTGGAGGGGTTGACCCCACCCACGATGGAGGAGCCTGAGTTCAGCATGCGCTGGGTGTGTTTGCGACCCTCGCCACCGGTCATGCCCTGGACAATGATCTTTGAATCTTGATCGAGAAAAATCGCCATGTCGTCTGTCCTTCGTCGTCAGCTGGAGTGGTTCGCGGCGAGTTCGGCGGCCTTGCGTGCGGCGCCGTCCATGGTGTCTTCGAGCGTCACCAACGGGTGGTTCGCGTCGGAAAGAATGCGACGACCTTCGTCGACGTTGTTGCCGTCCAGACGCACCACCAAGGGTTTCGTGGCCGCATCGCCGAGCAATTCGAGCGCCTGCACAATGCCGGTCGCCACGGCATCGCATGCGGTAATCCCGCCGAAGACGTTGACCAGGACCGAGTTCACCTGCTCGTCGCCCAAGATCACATCGAGGCCGTCGGTCATCACCTGAGCTGAGGCGCCACCACCGATATCAAGGAAGTTTGCCGGGGTAGCCTCCGGCTCAGCGTCTCCGGCGAGATCTTGTCCGGCGTAGGCAACCACGTCCAGAGTCGACATGACCAGCCCTGCTCCATTGCCGATGATGCCGACGTTGCCGTCGAGTTTGACGTAGTTCAGACCCTTGGCTTTGGCCTTTGCCTCAAGGGGGTCGCTGGCACCCTCGTCGACCAGCTCAGCGTGATTCTCATGACGGAAATCAGCGTTCTCATCCAGGCTGACCTTGCCGTCCAGGGCAATGATCTGCCCGTCTTCGGTCTTGACCAGCGGGTTGACCTCGACCAGCGTGGCGTCTTCGTCACGGTAGACAACCCACAGCTTCACCAGGACCTCGGCAATAGATGAGGCGTCGGTGCCCTCGAAGCCGGCTTCGGAAACGATCGCGGAAGCCACCTCATCATCGATGCCAACCAGCGGGTCGACTGCCACTCGGGCCAAAGCCTCGGGGCGTTCGACCGCCAACTTCTCGATCTCGACGCCGCCTTCGCGGGAGCACATGGCCAACAGCGAACGGTTCGATCGATCCAGCAGGATCGAGAAGTAATACTCCTCGGCGATCTTCGCTCCGGCTGCGATCATCACCGTGCCCACCGTGTGGCCTTTGATGTCCATCCCGAGGATCTGGCCAGCCGCCTCGGCAGCCTCATCCGGATTTTTGGCCAACTTCACACCTCCGGCTTTGCCACGCCCGCCGGTCTTGACCTGGGCCTTGACCACGACGACACCGCCGCTGTCGGTGCCAACTCGCTCAGCGACTTCCGCCGCCGTGCTGGCATCGGTGATGACTTCTGCCGGCAGAACGGGCACACCGTGCGCCTCGAACATGTCCCGTGCTTGATACTCGAATAGATCCACGAGTGACTTTCCGATCGTTGTGGTTGGACAGCTGGGCTGGACGGACGTGTTAGGTCTGCGTCAACTCTTCGTTGACCCAGGACGTGATCTCGGTCGTTGTCGCCCCAGGAGTGAAGACTCGAGCGACCCCCATCTCGGCAAGCAGCGGGATGTCGTCCGCAGGGATGATTCCGCCACCGAAGACAACGATGTCTGCTGCATCTTGGGCCTTGAGCAGGTCGATCACCTTGGCGAAGAGGGTCATATGGGCACCCGACAGCACCGAGAGGCCCACCGCATCGGCATCCTCGGCGATCGCGGCTTCCACGATCTGCTCCGGTGTTTGATGCAGTCCGGTGTAAATGACCTCCACACCCGCATCCCGAAGCGCTCGGGCGACGACTTTGGCTCCCCGATCGTGCCCATCTAAGCCGGGCTTGGCCACGAC
This sequence comes from Actinomycetales bacterium, assembly GCA_038232855.1. Lineage (GTDB taxonomy): Bacteria > Actinomycetota > Actinomycetes > Actinomycetales > Dermatophilaceae > Ornithinicoccus. Next base: position 8,613 of record JBBSNC010000021.1, on the reverse strand, counting down.
CACGCGCAGCGGGGATTGCGTCATGCCTGGCAGGTTAGCGCACAGACAGCACCTGTGGGCTGGGGTAGGAGACCCAGCACACATTGAAAGGCCCCATAGCGTTCCACTACTGCCGTTCTAACCCCTTCGTCTGCACCTTGGTTGGCGCGTGCTGACGCCGCGCAAGGGGCTCGATGTCAGGCACCCGAGCTGCCGCTGCGAGCTATCGGTCCGCGCCCGCCGCATCGCGGAGCGGCGCACGTCTGCGCGTCCATGTGAGCAGCCTCGACGGTGCACTTTGACCCGCATCCCCTCTCGGTTACAACTTTTCTAACGGGGCAAAGCGCAAGAGCAAGCGCTTCACGCCACTGTCACCGAAGTCGACGTGAGCCATGGTGTTGTCACCGGTGCCCTCGACTCGCGCCACAGTGCCCAATCCGAAGCTGTCGTGTGTCACTCGATCACCGACTGCAACCGAAACCGGGGCACGCGCGGCAGCCCGCGGGGCAGCACCCCGCGGATTGAGTCGCACCACGTCAGAGCGTGCGGCAGCGCTTCGCCGTCCCGTGAAGCTGGCCCGGTCTGCGTCAGTGCGTTCCCACGTCAAGAGATCCTTCGGCACCTCGTCCAGAAACCGTGAGGGCGGATTCCACTGCGGTGAGCCGAAGGCCGAGCGGCTGCCGGCCCGACTGAGGAACAGTCGTTCGCGAGCGCGGGTGATGCCGACATAGGCCAATCGGCGCTCCTCCTCCAACTCGGCGGGGTCGTTGAGTGAGCGCATGTGTGGAAAGGTGCCATCTTCCATCCCGGTCAAGAAGACCACCGGAAACTCCAACCCCTTGGCCGTATGCAGCGTCATCAGGGTGACGACCCCGCCGTCGTCACCGCCGCCCTGACCGTCCGGGATCTCGTCGGCATCGGCGACGAGCGAAACCTGCTCTAAGAACTCCACCAGCGAACCGTCGGGATAGTTCTCATCGAACTCCCGGCCGACGGCTACCAGTTCGGCCAGGTTCTCTACCCGTGTTTCGTCCTGCGGGTCGGCGCTGGCGCGCAAGCCGGCCAGATAGCCGGAGCGGTCCAGGATCGCCTCCAAGAGATCGCCGACACCACGTTGTGGATCGTGGGCCACCTCCTGCACGCTTTCCAGGAGGCCGGTGAAGGCCTGGATAGCGGCGACCGATCTGTTGACAATTGCGGGGGCATCCTCCGGTCGACCCAATGCTGCGACGAAGGGGATGCGTTCTCGCGTGGCCAGGGCAGCGATGCAGGCCTGCGCCCGGTCTCCGATGCCGCGTTTCGGCACGTTGATGATACGCCGCAGGTTCACGTCGTCCGCCGGGTTGGCGATCACCCGAAGGTAGGCCAGCGCGTCCTTGACCTCTCGTCGCTCGTAGAAGCGCGTGCCGCCGACGACTTTGTAGGGCACACCGGTGCGCACGAGCACCTCTTCCAGCGCACGCGATTGGGCGTTGGTGCGATAGAAGATGGCGACATCGCCAGGCTTGACCCCATGCTGGTCGGCGAGCGCATCGATGCGTTGGGAGACGAACGAGGCCTCGTCGTGCTCGTCATCACCGACGTACCCGACGATGGCATCCCCCGAGCCGATGTCCGTCCACAGTTTCTTCGCCCGGCGACTGTTGTTGCGCGAGATGACCGCGTTGGCAGCCTGCAGTATCGTCTCGGTAGACCGATAGTTCTGCTCCAACACGATGGTCGTGGCGTGTGGGTAGTCCTGCTCGAACTCGACGATATTGCGGATGGACGCGCCCCGGAAGGCATAGATCGACTGGTCAGCGTCCCCAACGACGCACAACTCGGCGGGCGGAATCTGCTGCCCCTCCTGGCCTGCTTCGTTGTCGCTGCCGACGAGCTCTTTGATCAGCACGTATTGCGCATGGTTGGTGTCTTGGTATTCATCGACGAGCACATGCGCAAACCGACGCCGGTAGTGCTCACGGACCCCGGGGAAGGCCTGCAGGATGTTGACGGTCATCGAGATGATGTCGTCGAAATCGAGCGCGTTCGCCGAGCGCAGCCGCTGCTGATACATGGTGTACGCCGAGGCGACCATGCGCTCGTAGTGGTTGTTGCCGACGCGCGCCGCGAAGGTCTCCTCGTCGATAAGTTCATTCTTCGCACCAGACACCTTGGCGGTAAAAGCCCTGGCCGGGTAGCGCTTGGGGTCGAGGTCGAGATCGCGGATCACCATGGCCATCAAGCGCTGACTGTCGGCCGCGTCATAGATCGAGAAGGTGGACTTCATCCCGATGGTGGTGGCTTCCCGGCGTAGGATGCGCACGCAGGCGGAGTGGAAGGTGGACACCCACATGGCCCGCGCCCGGGGGCCGACCAACTCGGCCACTCGGTCGCGCATCTCGGCAGCCGCCTTGTTGGTGAAAGTGATCGCCAGAATCTGACCAGGCTGGGCGCCTCGTTCTTCCAGCAGATGCGCGATCCGATGCGTCAACACGCGAGTTTTACCAGAGCCCGCTCCAGCCACGATGAGCAACGGGCTGCCTTCGTGCACCACAGCCCGCCGTTGCGGTGGATTCAAGCCGGCCAAGAAGTCACGACCGCTGCTGACGGCGCCTGCCTCAACAAACGGAGGTGGCGCCCCGCTACCCGAGCTCTGCTGCAAGGCCCCGTCAGACCGTGCCCACAGCGGCACCCCAGACTCATCGACGCCCGAGCCATAGACGCCCCAGCCACCGACCCTCGAGGTCTCACCTGCTGCGTCATGGACCGTAGGGCCACCGCCGGAATCGCGCGACGGGAGGTCGTCAAAGAGGCTGGCCATGGTGTGCCTGAGTCTATCCGCGAGGACCGACCATCCCACCGCGCGACGCGGGTCTCAGCATCCCTAGGAGCCGACATACCCTTGAGCGGTGATTCGTGAAGCAACCGAGCAGGATGTGCCCGTGCTGGTGGCCCTGGTGGCCGAACTCGCTGACTACGAGAAAGAGCCGCTGGCCGCGACCGGGACCGGTGAGGACTTCCTCGCCGCCCTCTTTCCACCGGATCGCGAGGCCGCCGTGTCAGCAACCGTCGCCGAGATCGGTGGCGAGGTCGTGGGCATGGCGATCTGGTTCGTCACCTTCTCCACCTGGACTGCGCAACACGGCCTGTGGTTAGAGGATCTCTATGTCCGCCCGCATGCTCGGGGGGACGGTGTGGGAGCGGCGCTGATGGCGGCATTGGCGGGGGTCTGTCTGCAGCGTGGCTACCCGCGGATGGAGTGGACGGTCCTGGACTGGAACGCCGACGCGATGGCTGTCTATCGCCATCTGGGCGCGGACCCGATGCGGGATTGGACAACTCAACGGCTCACCGGTGCTGCTTTGGTCGACCTCGCCGCCCGGGGCAGCAGGTGAGGCTGCTGCTCACCTGGCCCACCGCGGCTATCCCGGCGGAACCAGTGGACTACCTCGACAGCTGGACCGCGATCGCGCTCGGCGTCGGGCTGGCCGTGGCCGTGCTGTGCCTGATCAGCGGACTGCGCGGTGCGGCACCCAGCACGTTGACGATCACGGCAACCGTGGCGCTGCAACTGACGATGCTCGGATACGCGGTGCGGTATGCGGTCGCTCAGCTAGGCGGGCAGTCCTCTGTTGGCCCCACCTGGGAGCTGTGGGCCTACCTGGTGACCGTGGTGATGCTGCCCGCGGTGGGCCTCGCGTGGGCTCGTGAGGAATCCACTCGGTGGGGCACCTTCGTGCTCGCTGTGGTGGCCTTTGTGGCCGCCGTGATGTGCGGCCGCGTCGCCCAAATTTGGTATGGCGTAGGACTAGCGTGAGGGATCAAGCAACCAACGTCAGGACTCGTGGACCGGGCAGGGTGATCCTCGCTCTCTACGTCATCTTCGTGATCGGGACGGTGTCACGAGCCACCGCGCAGATCCTGCTGGACTTTGATCGGGCACCACTGGCCTACACCCTCTCGGCGGTGGCGGCTTCCATCTACGTCATCGCCACGATCGCGCTGGCGCTACCCGGTGATCGGGCCTGGCGGGTCTGCGTGGGAGCAATCAGCATCGAACTGTTGGGAGTGCTGAGCGTCGGCACGTGGAGCGTTGTGGCTCCAGAGCGTTTCGCGGATGCCAGCGTCTGGTCACACTACGGCCAGGGGTACCTGTTCATCCCGCTCGTGTTGCCGGTGGTCGGGCTCTGGTGGCTGTTCAGGTCCAGAGCACCGCGACCGTAGCGTTCAGCACCGCAAGGCCCCCCGCGGCGTGAACCATGCCCGTGGCGAAACTCTGTCCGCGCCTGCCCTTTGCTGAAGTGGATTCGACGAGGAAGGCGGCGACCAACGCGACGACGAGTTTGACGGCGATCTTGGTCTGGTCATAGTCGGTGTCAAGCACGGCCTCGCCCAGGCCGACCATGATCAACCCGGTGATGATCTGCGTGCGCGCACCCCACACCACCACTCCACTGGGCACCAGGGCCGGGTTATGTGAGCGCCCCTGACCCCAGACCAGCGCGAAGTAGCCGCCGATCAAAGCGGCCAGGCCCAGCACATGGGCTAGCAGGACAACGTTGTATGCAGCATCCACCCGCTCAGCCTCTCATTCCGTGTCGGCCCGTGACGACGTCGGTCACGATCTGAGCGGTCCACGGCTGTAGCGGGGGGTGCGTTCCGAGTCCCGAAATCGGAGCCCAGAGGGCTGCGTCGGTGGAGCCGCCGACGTCGTGCACGATCGGCTCGCTGGGCTCGGGGCAATTGGCTATATACACCATGCGCACAGCGTGAAAGTTCTCGTGCCGTCCGGAGGGGGCCTTGCCCACCCAGTGGTTGCTTAGCACAGCGTGTGGGCGATCGATCACGATCTCTTGACCGGTTTCTTCCCAGACCTCACGGTGCAATCCAGCCACCGGCTCCTCTCCCGGATCGATGCCCCCTCCGGGCAGGGCCCACCGCAGCGAACGTGAATTGACAAACGACGTGAGGAGCAGACACGGCTCGCCGTCATACGGCGCCACCACCACGGCATAGGCGGCTGCCCGCTGATGTGGCTCGGCGTGCTCTCCACGTTGCACAGCGAAACGGAGCACGAGCTGCTCCGCGACCCGGTCACCAGCGATCCAGCGTGGCTCCCAGCCAGCCGCACGCAATGCATGCACCGGGTCCTCGCCGTGTCCCAGGGGCTCGGCATACTGCAGTTCCCCGTCTTCATCCCACCCCTGCACGAGGATGACTGCGAAGTCATCGGCGGTCACGCTTCCCGCACGCCTGCGATGACCCGCGTGTAGGTATCCATTGCTGCGGTCGTGACGGCAGGCCAGTCGTGCTCGCGCCGCGGATGATCGCGATGGTGCTCGGCCATACCACGCAGCACGGCCGCGTGTTGCAAGACGTCAGACATGTGCTGGACCATATCGGCATCCGAGGTGGCCAGAATGCCGCCCACGCGGTGCTCGATGATGTCGGCCACCCCCGTGTCGGCATACGCCGCGACCGGCAAACCCATAGTGCGCGCCTCAAGTGCGGCGATCCCGAAGGCCTCCTTGCGGCTCGGCGCGAAGTACAGGTCACTGAGCGCATACCGCGCGGCCAGTTCCTGCCGCGAGACCCGGCCAGGCACGTCAACCCAGTCCCGCAGACTGCTTCGGGCCACCGCAGCGCGCAGCGGAGCCAGCCACGGCCCGTCGCCGAGCATCGTCAGCCTCAGCGGGTCATTTCCCGGGATGGCTGCACGGACTGCTGCCAAGATCCGGATCGGTGCGATCGGGCGCTTGCGGGCGGCGAATCGCATGGCGCTGATGATCTGACGTGGCTCAGCGGAGGCAGCGGACTCTTCCGGCCGCGGCGATGCAGAGCTCTGCGAGCGCCACCATGGCAGGTCGATCCCATTACGGAGCACGGGGACATGCTCGGTATGCAGTGCGCTGGCGACCTGCGCAGCAGCGAGCGACGAGACGGCGGTGGGCAGTGCCCCTGCACGCAGCCACTCTCGCCACAGGCGCGATTGCGAGTGCCCCAGTGTGGAGTCGCCGACCAGACTGTGCCAGGTCAGCACAGTCGGCTTGCCTGCACGCAGGGCGACTTCGGTGGCCAGCCGAGCAAACGGGGCGAGCACTCCGAGATGGATGTGCACCACGTCGGAACCCTCAAGCACCCGCTGCAGGTCAGCGCCGGCCCAGGGGTTGATCGGCGCGGGCAGGGGTACTGGCGGGGGCAACCGAATCAACCCAGGCTCGGCCGGGCCTGCCGTAGCGGTGACCACATTCACCTGGTAGCCGGCCTCCCTCAGGTGCGCGGCGAGGTCAGCGACGTGGACTTCGATGCCGCCCAACCTCGGTAGGTAGCAGTCCGAAACCACCGCGATCTTCACCCGGCTCAGGGTGCCATGCCCGGCTATCCTGAGGCTTCCGGGGCCAGGATGCGGGCCCTTGTCCAACTAACGCCGAAGAGGTGAGATGCGGCACACGGTGGTCGCGGTCAATGCCCATCCCGACGACGAGGCGTTGCTGATGGGCGGCACCCTGGCTCTGGCCAGTTCGGCCGGTCACCGGGTGATCTTGGTGACTGTGACCGATGGCGATGTTGGTCTGACCAGCGAGGAGTATGCCGAAGACCTCGGTGCGCGTCGGCTCAGCGAACTGCGGATGAGCGCATTGGCCCTTGGCGCCGAGGAAGTGATCCACCTCGGCTACTCGGACAGCGGGATGGGCCCGGAAACCCTTCCCGATCCCCCGGGTCGACAGCGACTGCAGACAGCGCCGCTGGATGAGGCTGCCGAGCGGTTGGCGCAGATTCTCCGCGAGCGCGGGGCCGATGTGGTGATCGGCTACGACGCCGCCGGTGGATACGGCCATCGCGACCACGTGGCGGTGCACCACATCGTGCGCAGTGCAGCGCTCATGGCCGGCACATCACGCCTGCTGGAGGCCACCGCGCCTCGCGAACCGATCGTGGCGACCCTGCGGCTGTTGGCCCCGGCGCTGAGGCATCGAGCCGGCTTCTCGGCGACTCAGTGGGGTCAGGCGTTCACCCCGGCGCGATCGATCAACCACCGTGTCAACATCAGGTCACACTTCAGTGCCAAGCGAGCCGCACTGGGCGCACACGCATCGCAACACGCCCATGAATCGGGCAGCCGTAACCTAGGTATCGTGCTCCGCCTGCCGTCTGCGCTGCTGTCACTGGTGTGGCGATACGAATACTTTGTGGAGCCGCACCCACCGTCGCAGGACGCACCGCTTGCCGACATCTTCGTGGGGCGTTGATGGAGGACTCGACGAGCCAGCCAGATCAGCCCACTGCACGCTCCCTCACCGCAGCGTTCGGACGAAAAGAAGCAATTCAGTCGGTGCTGGGGCTCGCGTTGGCCGTGCTCACTCTGGTCTACGTCTTGCCGTGGGTTGCCGGGACTACCTGGCCGCAGATCGGCGCGCAGATGCAGCGACTCGGCTGGGTCCCGGCGGCGGCCATGACCGCCCTGATGCTCACCGGGCTGGCCTCCTACACCTTCACCTTGAGCGCATCGTTGCCCGGGCTCTCACGTCGGCGAGCATTTCAAGTCAACGCAGCCGGGTCGTTCGTCAGCAATGTGCTCCCAGGCGGTGGCGCCGTCGGCGTGGCGATCACGTTCTGGATGTTTCGATCCTGGGGTTTCGCCCGCCGGGCGATTTCCACTTCCTTGGTGGTCACCGGGGTCTGGAATCTGTTGGGCCGGCTGGTCCTGCCGGTGCTGGCGGCAGCGGTCCTGGTATTCGCACCGATTGGCGCTCCCCGCCCGGTGATCGTGGCGGCCGGCGTCGCCACAATCATGGGTCTGCTGGTGATTGGATTCTTTGTCGCCGTGCTCTTCTCTGACCGGTTCGCTGCCGAGGCGGGATCGGCGATACGCACGCTCGCTGCTCCACTGACCCGTCGCTTTCCCGCCCTCGGCACGACTGGTGGCCTGCTGGCCGACCAACGTGCGCGGGTGGCTGCTGTGGTGACGGGCGGCGGGGTGCCGATGACCCTGGGGCTGGCTGGCATGTTCGCTGCCCTGTTCACGCTCTACTGTGTGTCGGCCCGCACGGTCGGGGTGGATCTCGCGCTGACACAACTCTTCGCTGCCTATGCCGTCCGGCAGTTCTTGACCACGGTGGCGATCACCCCTGGCGGCCTCGGACTGACCGAAGTCGGCACTGCAGGTGTCCTGGTGGCCTTTGGGGCCGACGCAAGCGCCGCATCAGCGGCGGCCCTACTGTTCGCGCTCTTCACCCATTTGCTCGAAGTGCCCTTAGGGGTCCTCGCCTTCGGGGTGTGGTGGTTCCGTCCTGCGAAGTCGGGGTCGACACCAACCGAGTGACCCGGGCGCTGTGCGCCTGCTCGGCAACCGAGTCATCGATCTGCTCAGGGATGAAGTCTCCGGTGGCGGCCCGACAGGCGATCTCTAACAAGCCATCCGCCAACACCGGGTTAGCCGGAAGGACGGGACCGTGCAGATACGTCGCGACGACGTTGTGCACCCGGGCCCCCTCGAAGGCGTCCTTACCGTTGTTGCCACTGCCGTGCAGTACCCGCCCGAAGCACCGCTGGTCGGTGCCGAGGACCGTGGAGCCTGAGTGGTTTTCAGAACCGATCACGGATCCGAAGTCGGTCTCCAGCACGACGGGGCCGATCATCCGGGTGTCATTG
>JBBSNC010000020.1:0-18731 GCA_038232855.1 Actinomycetales bacterium | reverse complement strand
GCGATCCAGCCAGCGCGATGTTGGTGTTCGCCGTGGCCATGCCATTGAAGTAGACCTCGAGGGTGTACGTGCTCAGATCGATCGCACTGTCGGTGCCGTTGAAAACTTCGACAGCCTTGTTGAAACTAGATCCTTCTACATACTCGCTGATGATCAGGTCAGTCGGCACCTCGGCAGCGCGTGCCGTCAGGGTTGTCATCGCGCCCGTGGCGATCAGGGCCATGCAGGCCAGAGCAGAAGTCAATGCCGTAGGAAGAGAGATCTTCATGGCCACTTGCTCAAGTCTGTTGCTATGGGCTCGTCACGTCTTAGGGTAGAGCAATCCCATCCAATTGCAGCCAATCCGCCATCGCGGCGAGTTCTTCGCGCAGCGCCCCGGCAGAATGTCGAGGCGCCGTAGCTTCATATGCGATCGCCCGAGCACGCAAAATGCCATCTTTTCTGTCTGCTTTGAGGTCCACTCTGGCAACCAGTTGCGAGTCCAACAGGAAAGGCAAAACGTAGTAGCCGTAAACGCGCTTTGGGGCCGGGACGTAGATTTCGAGGCGATAAGTGAAATCGAAGAGACGTTCGGTGCGTTCACGCTGCCAGATCAAAGAGTCGAACGGGCTGAGCAACGCACTGCCGCTCACCGAGCGAGGTCGGGTAGCGCCCACGTCCAGGTATGCCGGCCGTGGCCAGCCCTCGATCTGCACAGCCTCGACCTCGCCACCACGCAGCAACTCGGCCAAGCCGGCACGCGCGAGGACAGGGGGAAGGCGAAAGTAGTCCCGCAGGCAGGGCTCGGTTCCGATCCCGTGGGCGCGCACCGATTGCCGCATCAGCTCTACGGCGCATTCCAGATCCCCTGGTGCATCGCCGCCATGTGGTCCGCGCGCAGCGACGTCTGCGGGTAGGACCGTCTGGACGCCTGCATACCGGCGTTCGAACTGCGCGGTTCGCCCGGCACTAGTGAGAGCACCCACCCAGAAGAGTTGCTCCAGGCACTGCTTGACCGCAGACCAATTCCAGCCCCAATGCTCTCGTCCAGCCGCCTGCGCGTGCGGGAGGGCCGCCTGCACTTCTCGACTCGTCATCGGGCCTTGGGAGAGAACCACATCCGTCACAGCATCCAGCAAACCCGGGTGCGCCGCTTCTATTGCCGATCCATATGCGAGCGCCTGCGGCGACCGCATTCGGAAGGACAAGTATGGCCACGTCGTCACTGGGATCAGGCTGGCTTCGTGCGCCCAGTACTCAACGAGATCATCGGCCCGGGACCGAAGCGCTGCGCTGGGCGACTTTCGGTCCCGACGCGCGTCAACAACCTCGTGCTGATAGCCACCCAACCGAGAGAAGAACGGCAGATAGTGGCTCCGAGAGATGACGTTCACGCTGTCGATCTGCACGACCTTGACCCGGTTGATCACCCGGCTGACATGGCGCCGGGTCACGGTCCCCTTGACGTCCGGATCGCGGAATCCCTGGGCTGCCAGCGCGATGAGCCGAGCCTGCGAACGACCGATCCGCCGCGTTGTCATCCGATCATTGCTGGCTCGCGGCTAGCCGGGCCACTCAGCCGGCAGCAACGGTCTCAGCCGAAGCCTGTTGGCCACCATCGTCGGTCAGGTGCAACACCCCGTAGGACCACCCACGCCGACGATAGACAACCGAAGGAAGGCCGGTGGCCGAGTCGTGAAACAGGAAAAAGTCGTGACCCAACAGCTCCATTTCGTTCAGTGCCTCGCCCACACTCATGGGAACGGAGGCGTGCACCTTCTGTCGCAATTCGATCGGACTGTTTCCCTCGGTGCCCAAATCATTGTCGACAGCCTCCGCCGGATCAGGTTCGACGATTTCTTCTTCGGTTAGCAATGGCTCCGTCGGGAGGCCAAAAGTGGCCTCTGAAACCGATGGCATACGGTGCTTTCCGGTGTGCGAAATACGCCGCTTGTCATTTGTGCGGCGCAGACGTTCGAGGAGTTTGTTCATCGCCAGGTCCAGTGCCGCGTACTCTTCGTCTGCCGCTGCCTCAGCGCGGACCACACTTCGCTTGATGTAGCACGTGATCTCAACTCTTTCGCTCGACTTCGCCATCCGCGGGTTGGCTTCGCTGGTCAGCACCACATCGATGCGAGATACGCGTGGTGCCAAGTGCGGGATCTTCTCGAGCTTCTCGTCGAGGTGGCGCCGGAACCGATCAGAGACTGACTTCTTGCGGCCAGTGACGGTAATGTCCATGAATACTCCTTGTCAGAATTGCCTATGGTGCGTGGGCGCTCAACTGCCCTGCCTCGTTGCTTCCCACCTCCCGCCACTACGACACGAGCCCATGGCCTCACCATAGTCGTGGCATGGGCCGGACGGAACTGTTACCCGTCGCTTGGTTGGGACCCCTGCGGATGGAGTCTGGCCGTGGCGGCAACAGTGAGGGCTAGAACGGGCCCGGCACCCGCCGCATCAAGGGCACGGGCTGCCTCAGTGAGGGTGCTCCCGGTCGTCACGATGTCGTCCACCAGCACGATCGGCATACCGCGCACCTGCCCTTGCCACCGCCGCGGCACACGCATCGACTCAGCAAGGTTGAGGGCACGTTGCCCGGCGCTGAGACCAGCCTGGTCCCTCACCCGGGTGTGAAAAACCAGAGCGTGCTCGAACAGCGTCATGGAGGGCAGCGGCGCGAAGGTCGCCGCGCAGAGCTCGGTTACCGGCGACCGGCCACGATGACGGGTGCCCCGCGATCGTGAGGGGACCGGGACGAGGCACGCGCCTTTTGGTGCCACGAGGACGGCGGCCCACTGCGGATCGTCTTCCACCGCGGCCCACAGTGCGCGAGCCAGCAGCGCGGTCAGCACCGGGGTGGCATGGGCGCGCCCTTGCTCCTTCCAGCCGACAATAATCGAGCGCAACCCGCCCGCATAGTCACCAGCGGCCCAGGTGAGCGGCAGGCCAGGCGGGCAGGGTTGGGGTCGCACAACGCGCGGCTCAGCGGTCCGCAACTCGGCGCGGCAGGAGGCGCAGCACATCGAGCGGCCGACTCCGAGCCCACACCCCACGCAGCGCCGCGGCAAGACAAGATCAACGAAATCGCGCATCGAGGCAGCCTGCCATTGGCCACGGAATCCCGCATCGCTACGTGTGGACAAGCTGGGAGCTGAGGTCAGCCGGGGGGCACGATCAGGTCATCTCCATTGCGGTAGGAGTACCACCCGGCACCCTCAGGGGTGTAGACGCGTCCCTCGTCGGTGACCAGAAACAAGTCAAATCCATCGCTGGCCGGAACTCCCAGGAAGTCGACCGCCCCGGGCTCCGTCGCCAGCGGTTGCAGCCAACTGCCGAGTGGCACCTGATAGGGCGAGTCAACTTCATCGTCGGCGTCCTGGCCGAGCACCACCAGCGATTCCTGCGAGGCCCACGACACGGTGTGCAGCGAGGTCAAAGTCGTGGTGATCGTCTTCGGGGGGGTCAAACCTGTCGGGTCGCCTTCCTGGTCACGCACGATGCCGGTCAGGGACAGCGTCTGAGCGTCATCGCTGCGGATGACGATGGCGGCTCGCTGACCATCCGGCGCAACGGTAAATGCGTCAATCTGGGCGCCAGCCTCTAGCCAGTCGGCATCCATTGGCCGGGCCAGCGCGTCTTCACCTAGGGCCGAATCGATCGCCCACACTTGCGGGCCGGTGGCCGAGAGACCAGCGACCCACAACGAGCCATCTCGATCAAACGTCGGAGGGCTCAGGTCTTCGCCGATGTCGTGCCGCTCCACCTCGACTCCACCAGTGCGCCGCCACAATACGCCTCGCGTGGAGTCAACTGCCGCAAACTCTTGCGCCGTCGCGTCGAGCGCAACATCCGTCCAGCTCTCCGCGACCGATGGCAAGTCCAGGGCCTCCTGCAGATCCGCGCTCAGGTTGCGCAAGGCGTAGTAGCCGGGGTCAACTGCCGTCAGCGTCTCGCCCACCCGCAGCACAGCGAACTCGGGCCCGTTGTCGACAGGGTCCACGTCGAGGCCTTCAAGCGAGGTCACCGGTGCCCGCACTCCCGGCACCTCAAGCGATTGGCCATTGATCTGGATCTCTACCGCACGCACCCCGCCAGCCTGGAGCAGGGTCGAAGTGAATTGCGCGTACAAGGCGCGCACTTGGTCCGGCTCTTCGGTCAGACCAGGACCTTGCAGGTTCACCGTGGCGACCCCCGTCCCCGGATCGACCGGCACGGCGCCCCCCACCAAGTTGGTTTCTGCGGCGACGCCGGTAAGCACGGCACCATCCAGGTATGCAGGCAGGGGGGCGAGCAGCGCACGAGCCAACGCTGTCGGCAAGCCCTCCTCGCGGGAGAACCAGCGGGTTTGTGGCACGAGGCGATCTCTGCCCGAGGACAGGTAGTTGACCGATGCGGTCCGGAACTGTGCTTCGAAGGCCGTGCTTGACAGCCATAACCCGAAGTCAGCCGGGAAGGCACTGATCCGCCATTGGCCCTTCACTTCCTCCAGGGTGAATGACTCCGTGCGGATGGTGTCCTGCGGCAATGGGGTTAGTTCGCCCTCGGCGTCCAAGACACCCTCCATGGTGGCTGTGACGTCGATGACACCCTCTTCGCCGGGGCTGAGGTCGTAGTCGCTGGTATGGATCAACACCTGGTTGGTGGGGACCCAGGATGATGCCAACTCTTCGGTGAGGTATGCACGGGCCACTTCGTGACTATCGGCAAAACTGAGATTGGCGAGCAAGAATCCGCGCACGATCTGCTCGGGATTCGCGCTCTGCTGCGGACCTTCCGGACGCACCTGGATGACTTGCTTAGGTTGCCCAAGGACAGGCTCTCCCTGGCGCGGAGTGTCATCGGTCGGCAATCCGCCGCAACCTGCCAAGGTCAACGTGCCGATCAGCACGGCGGCACCGCAGGCGCGCGGCAGCGACGCGATTGCCCGCATCTACCTCACCTCCTTGCGGTGACTCGCCTGGATCGGACCGTTCTCCAGCTCCGCCAGACTCGGCAACTCATTCAGCTCCTCCATCAGGATATGTCCGGGTTGTCGCGGCAAGGTCAATCGGAAGCAGGCGCCCTGCCCCAGCCGACCCGCCGCATCCAGACGTCCACCATGCAGACGGGCGTCCTCGCGCGCGATGGACAGCCCGAGGCCAGTGCCACCGGTGGTGCGAGTGCGGGCAGTGTCGGCCCGCCAGAATCGCTCGAAGACGTGGACCACCTGATCATCACTCAAGCCGATTCCGTGGTCTCTGACAGAGACCGCCATACAGTGCTGATCCTGCTGGAAGGTCACCTCGATCGGTTGCCCTTCGCCGTGCTCCACCGCGTTCATCAGCAGATTGCGCAGAACGCGGGTGATCCGGCGTGGGTCCATGCCCACCATTTGAGGAGGCAGGGTGCTGACCCTCATCTCGCTGCCTTCGCGGCTCGCCAAGAAGCTCACCGACTCCACAACCTCACGCGTCAGCGCAACGAGGTCAACGGGCTGAGGCTCCAACACCATGGTGCCGGAGTCGTACCGGCTGATCTCCAGCAAGTCCTCCAGCAAGTCCTCGAAGCGGTCCAACTCCCCATGGAGCAACTCGGCCGAACGAGAGACCGGGGCACTGAAGTCATCACGCGAGGCGTGCAGCACCTCACCAGCCATCCGGATGGTCGTCAGCGGAGTGCGCAACTCGTGCGACACGTCGGAGACGAACCGCTGCTGGATGACGGACAGGTGCTCGAGCTGCTGGATCTGCCGCTGCAGGCTATCGGCCATGGTGTTGAACGAGGTAGCCAATTGGGCCAACTCGTCGGTACCGGAGACTTCCATCCGCTCATCGAGTTGGCCGTGCGCGAGGTCCTGGCTCACTGCGGCAGCCTGGCCGACCGGGCCCGTTACCAGACGAGTCGCCAGCCAGGCGAGCAATCCCACCAGAATCATCGACCCGAGCGCCCCGATAAAGAACCACTCACGGATGAGGTCCAGGATGCTGCGCTCCCTGTCCATTGGATAGATTAAGATGAGGTCGTACGGACCAGCCCGGGGAATCTGCACCCGAGAAACCACCGACACGGCGGTGGGTTCGACCTCGGGGCTGAGCGCAGGGATCTCGGTGACCAGGATCTGTTGCGTCTGGGGGGTCTGCTGCACGGCCTCCCGCAGACTGTCCGGCACGTCGGCGACATCAAGGCCACCAAAAGTGACGGGTGCTATCAACGTGTCCCGATCACTGTCCAGCGATTGGACCAGCAGTGCCCGGCGGGCGTCACCCTGACCCCCCGGCGCAATCTGATTGATGGTGTCGACGGCCGCAGCCGACAAACCGAAGTCATCACGCCGATCTGTGGCGTCGAACAATTCTTGGGCTCGCTGCACCTGTTGGGCCGAATCGGCCTCGGCCCTGGCAACAGCTTGCTCGACCAGGCCCACTGCAATGCGCTGATACAACAATGATCCAAGCAGGGCCGCGAGCACTGTGCCCAGAACGACGGTGCTGGCGATAACGCGGAGTCGCAGCGATGATCGCCACCAGGTCAGCGACCGTGACCTGGTGGAACGGCTGACGTCGCGTAGGGTCCCGGACGCCGAGCCGAGACTAGGCAGACCCTGCCTTGTATCCGACCCCGCGGACCGTCAACACGATTTGCGGGTTCTCCGGGTCCTTCTCAATCTTGGATCGCAGACGCTGCACGTGCACATTGACCAAGCGCGTGTCACCAGCGTGCCGGTAACCCCACACTTGCTCTAACAGCGACTCACGGTCAAAGACCTGACTCGGCCGACCTGCGAGCGCGACCAGGAGGTCGAACTCCAAGGGCGTAAGCGGCACAAGAACCCCGTCGCGGCTCACTGAATGCCCCGAGACGTCGATGACAACGTCGCCGACCCGCAACTGCTCTTCCCGGTAGCGATCCACCCGGCGCAACCGGGCCCGGATTCGCGCCATCAACTCCTGCGGCTTGAAGGGTTTGACGACGTAGTCGTCCGCTCCGGCCTCAAGACCGGCGACGACATCCTGGGACTCGGTGCGAGCGGTGAGCATGATGACTGGAACGCCGGACTCGGCGCGCAGCTGACGGCATACCTCGACCCCGTTGATGCTCGGCAGCATCACATCGAGCAAGACCACATCGGGCCGAAACTCACGGAACATCGCCATTGCTCGCCCGCCGTCAGCGCAGTGCGCCACATCCAGAGATTCTTTGCGCAACACGATGCCAAGCATTTCGGCGAGCGCCTGGTCGTCATCGACGACCAGTATCCGGGGGTTCATGGTGATGGCCTTCTCTGCGATGTGTCGGGGCGGCTCAGTATCGGTAGTGGTCACTCTTGTAGGGACCAGCCACGTCGACCCCAAGGTACTCTGCCTGCTCCTTGGTCAACTCGGTCAACTCGGCTCCGAGCGCCTCCAAATGCAATCGTGCAACTTCCTCATCGAGTTGCTTGGGCAGGACATGCACGCCGAGTGGGTAATCCTCACCCTTGGTGAACAGCTCCATTTGAGCCAATGTCTGGTTTGCGAACGAGTTGGACATGACGAAACTCGGGTGCCCCGTCGCGTTTCCCAGATTCATCAGCCGCCCTTCGGACAAGACGATGATCGAGCGCTCGGCGAGATCACGCTGAGCACCGGTGTCCTGGTCCGTGATTGTCTCGGCCGGCATCACCCACTCGTGCACCTGGGGCTTGATCTCCACCCGCTTGACCCCTGGGATACGCGCCAACCCGGCCATATCGATCTCGTTGTCGAAGTGACCGATGTTGGCGACGATCGCCTTGTCCTTCATCGCCCGCATCTGCTCGGCGGTGATGACGTCACGGCAGCCTGTCGTGGTCACGAAGAAGTCGGCGCGCTTCAGGACGTCGTTCAACGTCGCGACCTGGTAGCCCTCCATGGCCGCTTGCAGCGCGCAGATGGGATCGATCTCGGTCACGATCACCCGTGCCCCTTGACCGGCCAGAGCCTCGGCGCACCCTTTGCCGACGTCTCCGAAACCGCACACGACGATCGTCTTGCCTCCAATAAGCGTGTCGGTCGCCCGGTTCAGGCCATCGATCAGGCTGTGCCGGCATCCGTACTTGTTATCGAATTTTGACTTCGTGACGGCGTCGTTGACGTTGATCGCTGGGAACAGCAGATCGCCGGCTTCGTGCAGTTGGTACAGGCGATGCACCCCCGTGGTGGTTTCTTCGGTCACGCCGAGGATTCCCGAGCTGACATCGGACCAGAGGGTGGGTCGCTGCTCCATCGTGGATCGCACCGTCGCAAGGATGACCTGCCATTCGTGGGGGTCGTTCTCATCCGCTGAGGGAACCGCACCAGCGGACTCCCACTCTTTGCCCTTGTGCACCAGCAGGGTCGCGTCCCCGCCGTCATCGAGAATCATGTTCGGCGCCTCCTGCCCGGGCCAGTCCAAGATCTGCGTCGTGCACCACCAGTACTCCTCCAGCGTTTCGCCCTTCCAGGCGAAGACTGGGACACCCTGCGGCTCCTGCACCGTGCCAACCGGGCCGAGCACGACAGCGGCGGCAGCCTCGTCCTGAGTGGAGAAGATGTTGCAGGATGCCCAGCGCACCTGCGCGCCCAAGGCGACGAGCGTCTCTATCAGCACGGCGGTCTGGACAGTCATGTGCAGCGAACCGGCGATGCGAGCCCCAGCCAGGGGCCGACTGTCGGCATACCGGCGGCGGATCGCCATGAGTCCCGGCATTTCGTGCTCAGCAAGCCTGATCTGATGGCGTCCGGCCGGGGCCAGCGAAAGGTCGGCGACGTTGAAGTCGAATGTGGTGGGTGCTAATGCCATGCAGTCATGGTACGGGCCGCGAATCAGTGCTTTCAGCGCTCGTCGTCGGCGAGGTCTAGCCCGAGCAAAGCGTTCTCGATGACTTCGGCTAGGGCCGGGTGGATCCAATACTGCTCGCGAGCCATCTGCTGGGCGGGCAGAGCGAAACTCATCGCCTGGATCACCGGCTGGATCAGGGAGGAAGCCTGCGGACCGAGGAAGTGGGCGCCCAGGATCAGACCGGTGCGGCGATCACCAATCAACTTCACAAAGCTTGCCGTGTCTTCCATCGCCCAGCCGTATGCCGTGTCGCCGTACGGCTGGATCTTCACACTGATGTCATGGTCAGCCGCACGGGCTTGCTCCTCGGTCAACCCCACAGTGGCAATCTGCGGATGTGTGAAAATCGCCCAGGGCACGTGTTCGTGCCGGTACGCTCGCAGATCGTGCAGGTGGGTGAGGTTGTGCGCCACGACTCGCGCCTCATGATTGGCGACGTGCTTGAGTTGGTACGGGGAGCTCACGTCGCCGAGCGACCAGACGCCGGGCACAGTCGTGCGGCCGTACTGATCCACCCGGATCAGCCCGTCATCCTCGACTTCGATTCCGGCCTCGGCCAAACCCATGTCATCCGAGTTCGGCATACGCCCGGTGGCGACCAACACGACCTCCGGCTCCAGCGTGCTGCCGTCGCTGAGGACGACACTGGCACCTCCCCGCTCCGATGTGGTCATCGACGCGATCTCGACTCCCAGCCGTACATCCCAGGACTGGCGTGCCGCTGCCGTGAAGGCATCGCTCAGGTCAGTGTCCAACTGTCGCAGCAGCCCCATGCTGCGATTGATGACCGTGATCTGCACGCCCAGCGCCGAGAACACGTGGGCAAACTCAGCAGCGACGAAGCCGCCGCCGACAATCAACATCGACGCAGGCAGTTCGTCCAGGCGCATCACGGTGTCTGAGGTATGCACCCCGACGTCACTGGCCGCGACCACGGGCGGCAGCATGGGGCGCGCGCCGGTGGCGATCACGATCTGGTCCCCGCTGATCTCGACCTCGTCACCAGGGGCTGCAGTGACCGCGAGGGTACGCGGTCCGGTGAACCGCGCGTGCCCGCGAAAGAGTGTCGTGTGCTCAGCTTCGGCTCGGTAACTCTGGCCACCGGCGGAGATGGGGTCGATGCGACCGAATATCCGCTGCCGAATGTCGGTCCAGCGCACGGCGTCACGATGCGCGTCGATGCCATACCTGCTGGCCGACCGGATAGTGCTCGCCACTTCTGCGGCATACACAAACATTTTCGTCGGGATACACCCGACGTTCAGGCAGGTTCCACCGAAGGTGCCGGACTCGATGATCGCGACCGACTGGTCCTCATACTCCGGACTGATGAGCGAATTGCCGGAACCGCTGCCGATGACGATTAGATCGAAGTGTGTCGGACTCACGCAGACACACACTACCGAGTGCGATCTCGCAGGTCGGCTACATGCGGCGAGATGGAGGGGTCCAAGCCGAGCCCCAAAGCGAGGTAGGTCGCCGCGAAATCGACAGCGGCGATGTGGTCCGCCAGCTGGACGACCGGACCCCCCGCGCCGGCCTGAGATTCCATGACCCGTACTCCAGCCGCGCGGGCCGTCTCAAGCACAGCTTCGGTCACGGCCGCTTCGCGCACAGAGGTCTGAGTCTCTGGTTCTATCGGCGCTCCCTTGAGCACCCACAGACCCAGCGGTGGAAAGTCCGGTGCATCCAGGTAAGGGTCGGCAAAGATCCCCGAACCACTGCCTGACCTCGGTTGCGGGGGCCCGGTGGGCCGTTCCATCAGTTCACCTGAGGGCTCATCGAAGTGCTGCGGCTCCCAGGTGCTGGTATCGACGTCGCCGAGGCGAATCCGGGTCGGGTCATAGGTTCCGGGACGTCCGCGGCCCGCTGCCCCGCTGTGGGTATACGGACCGTCCAGACACGCCACGATCTGACTCGCCGCGTCGGGCAGCTCACCGAACGCGGCCGGGATGCGGGCCGTGCGAGCCAGCATCGAACTCGCGCGGGCGGCGGCAACACCACCCAACGGCCCCTCCCCCAGGACCATCGGCACTGTCTCGGCCAATTGGACCGCCAGCATCTTGGCCGGGTTGACGAAACTCTCTGACGATGGGCGGAATGCCTCGGCGTGCTTGTTCAGTCTGTCTGCAACCTGCTCAAGCACCGACTCAGAGGTGGCAATCAGGCCGAGGTGGTCGCTGTCGAAGGCCAACAGGACCGGTGCCAGGAGAGACCACAAAGATGTGCGGCTGTTGATCCGGTCGCGGCCCACGCCCACGTGCAGTCCGCGCGCCGAGGCGCACACCTGGGCCAACGGTGAATCCGTCGCTCCGACGGTGATCAGGCTTGCTCCCCGACGAGCCGCCTCGGCAGCCACGGCCAGCGGTCCCGGGGCGGTCCCGGACAGCGACACCGCGACCACGACATCCAGGGGCCCCACCCAACCCGGAAGCGGGAGGTTTCGGCGAGCCTGAACCGGCACGGGCGAGCCTGGTTCAGCGAGGAGCTCCAAGACATCGGCGACCACCGCTGACCCACCTAGAGCCGCAACCAACACAGAGCGCGGTCGATCGTTGCTCGTGAGCCGATCAATGCCCGCCTCGTGGCTCAGCGTCAGCGCCTCTCGGGTCTGCGCTCCGGCCGTGGCCAGACCGCGCAACGTGCCCCGGCTGTCCCTTTGCAGCAACTCTGCCGTGTCATCCAGCAGCGCTTCGTCGATGTGCGGAGCCACTATGCCCCAGTATCGGATGGGATCAGCAGCGCCTCATCCGCGAGCAGGACCGGGATACCGCCGGTGAAGTGATACTGCCGTCGCTGCCCCGGCTCGCCACAGTCTTCTGCGCAGACCAACACCGGCTCACCGGCACTGTCGATCTCATCGGTCAGGCGGTGCCTACCGACCGGACAGCGCAGAATTTCCCGCACCCAAGGCTCGATCGAAGGGCTCATCCCCCTACCGTACTCACTCGATCGCAGCTCATGATCGAACGCCTCGGATCTGGCTCAACACCTCGTCCCGGATCTCAGTCATCGTGGCTTCATCGCTGGCTTCGACGTTGAGCCGCAGCAGCGGTTCGGTATTGCTGGCGCGGACGCAGGCGTGCCAGAAGTCGGCACCGCTACCCTCATGCCGCACGCCGAGACCATCGAAGTCGTCGATCACTGCTTCTGAGTGGAGCCGCAGCGCCCACCGGCGTACCTCCGCGATAGCGGCCGCCGGGTCTTCCACGATGGAGTTGATCTCCCCAGAGTGGCTGTACGGGTCGAAGGGCTGAGTCAGTGTCGACAACGGCAGCCCACCCTGCGCCGTCCCCAGGGCTGCGAGCACGTGCAGGGCCGCGAGCATGCCGGTGTCGGCACCCCAGAAACTGCGGAAGTAGTAGTGCCCGGAGTGCTCGCCGCCAAAGATGGCGGCGTGTGTGGCCATTTCCTCCTTGATGTAGGAATGCCCGACCTTGGCGCGGACCGCGTGGGCGCCCATGGAGCGCACGGTCTCCTGCACTGCCCGGGAGGAGATCGAGGTGTAGACCACGCTGATCGTTGAAGCGGGCACACCCCTGGCCAAATAGGCGCCAATCTCCTGCCGCGCGACGAGGGCTGTGATGGCACTTGCGCGCACCGGCTGGCCCCGTTCATCGACCAGGAAACACCGGTCGGCATCGCCGTCAAAGGCAAGCCCAGCATCGGCCCGTTGAGCCACGACGGCCTGCCGTAGGTCGACGAGATTCGCTGGATCCAGCGGGTTCGCTTCATGGTTTGGGAAGGTCCCGTCCAACTCGCCGTACAGGATGTGGATGGTGATCGGCAGATCGGGCGCCGAAAGCACAGCCGGCACGGTCAGGCCGGCCATCCCGTTGCCCGCGTCCACCACGATGCGCAGCGGGCGGATGCCGCGCAGATCGACCTGCGAACGGAGGTATGTCGCATAGTCGGCCAGAACATCCAGTTGGCGCTGGCGCCCCCGGCCCTCGGCTCCGCCTCTGCCTCGCTGCTGCTGGTCCAGTTTCTGTTGTGCCGCATCACGGACCGTCGCCAGGCCGGAGTCAATCCCGACCGGTGCGGCGCCGCGACGACACAGTTTGATGCCGTTATAGGTGGCTGGGTTGTGGCTCGCGGTAATCATTGCTCCAGGACAGTCCAACGTCCCGCTAGCGAAGTACAACTGGTCCGTGGCACACAGGCCGATCAGCACCACGTCCAGCCCGCTGTCGCGTACACCGGCGGCGAAGCTACTCGCCAGCGATGGCGAAGACTCACGCATGTCGTGACCCACCACGACCTGAGTACCTGACTCGGGTCGCACCAGCGTACCGCCGAAAGCCGAACCGAGGGCACGGCAAACGGCCGGGGTCAGTTGATCTTTGACAAACCCACGAACGTCATATGCCTTGATGAAGCTGGAGAGGTCAACGACGCCCAAGCGCCCCCACTAGGTGTCTCGAAGGACGCGCAAGTGACCGCGTCGAGGGGCCTGTGAGGTCGCCGGTGCGGTCACCGACACCGGCGCGTGCGGGCGACCTTCGCGCACGGCTTCAGCCAAGGCCACCAGGTCATCGGCGGGAGGGGCGGCGCCCTCGGGGGGTTCCAACCGGACGATCTCCCAACCGCGCGGCGCGGTCAGCCGTGTGCCATGCACGGCGCATAAGTCATAGGAATGCGGCTCGGCATACGTAGCGAGCGGGCCCAGCACGGCAGTCTGTTCCGAATACACATAGGTCAGCGTGCCAACGGCAGTGCTGCCGCACGCTGTCCGAGAACACCGGCGCGAGATGGTCACGAGTCAACACTCTAGGTGGCCGGGCCACGCCGGTCTCACACCACGCCGGGCATAGGCTCCCTGGAGTGAGGCGGTATGCACGAGATCGACACGGGCATGGCATGCGCGGGCCGTTGGCCTGGCCGAAGGTGCCCGCAATGGTGGACCGCCGA
Source organism: Actinomycetales bacterium (assembly GCA_038232855.1). Classification (GTDB taxonomy): domain Bacteria; phylum Actinomycetota; class Actinomycetes; order Actinomycetales; family Dermatophilaceae; genus Ornithinicoccus. The sequence continues at coordinate 5,021 of JBBSNC010000020.1, read as the reverse complement.
CGCCTCTTCGACGAAGCGGTGCTGGACGCTGTGACACTGTTCGAGCAACGCTGGGGCTCTCAATTGCCTGATCTGGAGGTGGCGGTTGAGGATGTGCCGCCCGCGGACCCCGCCCCATGGGAGGGCAGTGTGGTGCTCGGCCGCCTCTTCCCTACCCAGGGCTCGCACCGTGCGCGACTCGTCGTCTATCGACGGCCGGTCGAGTCGCGCGCAGGTGACCGGACCGAAGTCCTCGCGGTCATCACGGGCGTCGTCTTCGAGCAACTCGCCTCGATGCTTGGACTGGACCCTGAGGACCTGTCCTGATCCGAGTCCTCAGGGGAGGGCGGGCTCGATGTCGCGCACGGTGCGTAGCACGCTGAGACTCTGCAGCGCGAGCACTGATGTCAGTCGCACCGGCCCGGGTGTCTCATTGTCATTACCTGTTGCACCGCCACTATCCGTGCTTTTGTCGGTGGCATCCTCCGGGGCTGGCCGCTCTTCATCGCCGATATTGTCGGTGCGGACACCGTCGATGTCAGCGGCGCTGACCAGGGCCTGTGCACTCACCGCTGCCGATATCTCGCCGGAAAGCGGACGGACCCATACCGCGGTGGCACCGACCAGATCGATCGAGACGTTTCGCTCCGCGGGCACGTCAATCTCCGTCGCCTCCACCGAGCCATTGCCGTCGAGGGTGATGACTTGCGCGCCAGCACCCTCGACGGAGGCAACCTGCAACTGGTATTCCACCGGCGTCGCTTCCGGCTGCGGCAGCGGGGTTCCGGTCAGCATAGAAACCGGCGGTGCTGCCGGGATCCAGGTGAGGTCGCGGCGGTCCTGCTCATCGGGATCCGATGTCACCGAGGCCGCGACCACGATGTGCACGTCACTGCTCACCTCGAGGGTGTAAGCCCCGGCCGGGAGGTCACTGATGTTGATGTCCGCGCTGCGCTCGGCGCCCACCAAGCTCACCTCTTGGGCCACCCGGACCGGCCCATCCGGACCCAGCGCACGAACCTTCACGACACCCTGATCCTTCCCGATCACTGCTGCCCGGACGCTGGCTGAGGTTTTCGATCCAGGTGGGACCACAACTGCGGCAATGCGATGGCTCATCTCAGGCTCTGTCGTTGCCGGGCTGAGCTCGACACCACGATCGGTGCTGCCCTCGAGCCAACGATCCGCGAGGTATGCCGACACCGGGATTCCGTCGGTGCTGACATGAACCACTGGAGCGGCTTCGCCGTGCGCGATCGCATCCAGCAGCAACACCGTGCGCTCGCCGGGGCCTAGCACCACCTCGGCGGCATCTGCGATGGGGGGCCCCACACTGGAGAAGATCTCGACCGAGGCTGTGAGGGCGTCTGGGTTGGGGTTGCTCAGGACGAGTCGCTCCGAGCGGCCCGGCTTGCCGCCGCCGGCGACCAACCAGGTGTCTTGGCGGGGCGGCCGGCAACTCGTCAACGCCAGGCCTAGTTGTTGCTCCGTGGTGCCTAGCCACACTTGGGCAGCGCTGAGTCCCGGAGCCAGGCCGGCCTGCCCCAACACGTTTGCGGCTTCGGCGGACTGCACCTTTGTCGAGACAACCTCACCCGGTGTGTCGACGGAGCCCCAGATCGATGCGTCCTGACTCTCGATGCTGACTCGTCCTGGGCCGGTGTCGGATGCCACCGCGCCGAGAGCTTCGCGCGGAGCGGCCACCGCTTGCACGAGCACCTCCTGATCGACATCGGACACCGAGGAGTCGATGAGACCTCGTTGCTCCGGGCCAGGGCACACCAACCTCGCCCGATCCACTGTTGTGCCTGCAGCGGACTGCCCTGAGGCAGTCTCAGACGGAGCATTCGACACCCCAAGAGATGCACTGAGATCGACTGGTTGCTCGACCAGTCGTGACCCTGCAACCAGCCCTACGGCGAGCGCGAGCACCAAAGCCGTTCGCAGCAGCCGGCCCCTCGACGCCGCCTTGTTGATTGTCATCAGGTGCGCCTGCTTCGCCGTGATCCTGGTGTAGGGAGGGCGAAGAAAGATGCCAGCACGGCGAGACCGAGGGTGGACCACCACCAGAACCGATGGGGAGTTGGAAGGTCGATGTCAACGCTCGCGGGTCCGTCAACCGCTGGCAAGCGGTAGCGCAGCGGGAAGCCTGGCTCGGCCAGGAGGCCCTGACCGCCGACGCTGACCTGCGCCACCTCGCTCCATCCCCGGCTCTGAGCGACGACAAGCCACATCGGCGATCCGTCAGCCGCAGCATCCTGGCCCTCGCCCGGTGCGAACTGAGGAATCTCGGCGCGGGTTCGGCCGTGCGGCCCCTGCGATGACACTGCCCCCAGTGCCGCCCCGTCCGGTGCCTGCACCCATACTCGAGACCCAGCGACGTCCGGCAACACCCGCCATAGGGCGACATCCGTGGCCGAACTCACCCGGACCAGGCTGGGCACCCGATCAACCTGGGCTACCAACGGGTGGTCGGCTGAGGCGTCGACCTGCACGAAGCCGACGGCGAGATCGGCCAGGTCACCCTCCAGAGATGTCTGATCGGCACCGGTCGCCGGATCGGTATCGACGACGTCGGCCACGAGCTCAGCCAGGGCCTGCGATGCATCTGCAGTTACCTGATGCTCCTCCGGTCCTGCGGCGCTCGCCTGGGCAAGATCCCACGTCCGGTCGCTCAGCCATCGCGCGGGTTCAGCACTCTGCAGTCGATAATCGACGGTGTATGCCGAGTCGGGCGAGGCCGTGATCGGGGCGAGTTGCAGGATGCGGAGCTGATCTGGGCCTTCGGCCCGTTCGGCCACGATGGCTGGTAACGGCTCCTGAGCGATGGCCAGAGATCCACCGATGCTCTGCGTGCCCTGCCACGCCATAGTCCCCAGCGAACCGGCAGCCGCAACAGCCATGAGCATGACTCCGAGGGCGCCAAGGACTGCGTGCCGAGGAGAATGGGACCGGATGGCACTGAGCACCTCGGTCGCGCCGAGACCGGCGGCGATGAGCAGCGCCGCGCCAGCCACGCTCAGGAACGTGCCCGGCCACGGCGTCAGCGGCAACTGAGCTTCGGCATACCCCGTAGGAAGCCGCCCAAGCTGCCCAAGGCTCGCTGCCACAGCCGCGGCCGCCCCCACGAGGGCCGTCACGAGGAGGCCGGAGGCTTGCGCGCTTCGGGTAGGCGCTGACCTTTGGACGACCGCGGCAAAAGCAAGGATCCACGCCGGCGCGATCCACCACAGGGTCAGCGGCACCGCTCCCCCGGGGTGTAGCAGGAGCGCTTGCCAGGCCGCCAGGGAATCCACGGAGGCAGCGCTCGCCCCCGCGCCACCGAAAATCAGCACGGGGTCTGCAACCACGGTAAGGACCTGCGGCCCCAGCAGAGCGAGCGGCAGCAACGCCAGCGGCACGCCGCGCAATCGCGACCATCGGCGGGCGCCGAGCGCCACCACAACGCCAGCAACGGCCCCGAGCAGCACCATGGCGGGCACGAACCAGGCCGCCACCGCGGTGAGCAGCGCCGCGAGCCAGGCAGCTGAGGTGCCTCGGTGGCCCGGCCGAAGGCTCAAGAGCACTCCCACGATGATGGGCGGCGCGAGTAGATGGACCACCACTGGACCCACTCGCCCGCTATCGAGGCCGCTGAGCAGCGGTGGGGCGCTGGCCCATCCCAACGCCAGGATCGCGCACACAGCACGGGAGCCGACCACCTCGCGGGTCGACCGATAGGCGATCAACAGGCTGAGCGGGATAGCGAGGAGCAACAGCCACGCCGTAGCGACCCCTGCGGCCTGGGCACCTGTCGGACCCCCCGGCAGGTGCTGAGCCAACCAGGTCAGACCGCTCATCGGCACCATCCATGGCGGACCTTGACCAGTCTGACCCAGACTCGCGCCGGACCAAGGCAGCCACCAGCCCTCCCACACGGCAGCAGCATCTGCCCGTACGGGAAGAATTTCGGAGCCTCGAAGGCCCCAACTGTTCGCAGACAGGCCAGCTCTCAGATCTCGCCAGGTCGCTGCGGTGACGACCAGCGCAGCGATCAGCGCCCCGACCAGGGGCCAACTCCACCAACGGTTCTGATCCGTCGGGCCATCGAGCAGGGAACTGTCCTCGCTAGTCGGCCCGGACTCGATGGACGCCAGCGCTCGGGGGACGGTGTCGTTGCCCTTGCGAGTCAGCGACCTCTCGGCCTCGGCCGATTCTGCCGCTCCGAGGGCAGCGCGCGCGGCTCGATGCGGCGCGACGAGCCCCCGCAAATCTCGCGCGGTGACTGTCCCGGGCCGCCGGACGCGCCGGCGCGCCAGGATCGCGGGCCTGGGCGCGAGGACAGCGCCCACCGGGGCCCACGCCAGCGCGGCGGCCCGCGGCCGGCGAAGCAGGAGCAGGACTAGGGCGGTGCCGCACCCGATGAGCACCATTGCAACTGCACGCAGCGGGGTGCGCCATTTCGATCCCCTGGCTAGTGCGACCAATGCTGAGGCTCGGGCCCCCTTGGCGGCCGGGATGACGCCGATTCCACGATCACCCTGGGCAACGCTCGCTTCAGGAGCGACCAGCACCCGATGTCCGAGCAGGTGTGCTCGCCACGACAGGTCGAGGCCCTGGACGGCATACGGGAAGGCGCTTTCGAGACCTCCGGCCTCAGCCCACACCTGAACGCGCACCAACATGCCGGCGATCGGCACTCCGATCACATCGGATAGCTCGTCGTACTGGCCCTGGTCCCATGCCCCGCTCTGCATCGACTCAACCGGGGCACCCCATGCCGTGACGCGGTGCCCGAGCCCGCGGACGAGGCGGGCGTCCTCGGGTTGCACGAGTTTGGGCCCGAGGATGCCCACGCGACTGGACGCTCTGGTGATGCTCAGCAATGCTGCCAAGGCCCCGAAGGCAGGTCGCGCGTCGTCTGGCAGGATCCAGAGCCATTCGTTCGGATCATGCGGCACCTGGGTGCTGGCCGCTTGGATGGCTGGGCCTACCTGATCGGCGAAATCCTCGGCGGCGAGTGAAGCGTGTGGCAGCCAGAGAAGTGCGATGTCGCCGGTCTC
>JBBSNC010000019.1:0-19819 GCA_038232855.1 Actinomycetales bacterium | reverse complement strand
CTCGCTGTAGCCGCCGAGCCACTCCAGGGTGCCCACCCCCAGGTCGTGCTCGCGCCGCAATCTCAACACCGTGCGATACAACTCCAGCGTCGAGCCGACCACGCCCTCTTGACGGTCCACTGCGAAGGCGCCATAGATCTCCGGCTGAGGCAACCAGGTATGCGGTGACTCGCCAAACCCATAGGCCGTCGATCCGGCCTCCCAGGGCATCGGCACGCGGCAGCCGTCGCGGCCGCGTTCAGTGTGTTCACTGCGCACCCACGTCGGGTCCTGCCGCTCTTCGTCCGGGATCGCTGTGTGCTCGGGAAGCCCCAACTCTTCGCCCTGATAGACGTATGCCGACCCTGGCAGGGAGAGCATCAACGTCGAGGCGGCTCGCGCCCGGCGCAGGCCGAGCATGCCGTTCGGTTGTGGGTCGGAGATACCGATGCCGTTGGGGCGTGCTTGCCCGACGGTCAGCCCGTAGCGCGAGGCATGCCGCACGACGTCGTGGTTGGACAGCACCCAGGTGCTGGGGGCGCCGACTTCGTGCGCGACGGTCAACGACGTAGCGATCACTTCGCGCAACTGCGTCGGTGACCACGGGCACTCTAAGAACGCGAAGTTGAACGCTTGATGCATTTCGTCGGCGCGGGTATATAGTGCCGCTCGCGAGATCGGCTGCACCCACGCCTCGGCCACCAATATGCGGTCATGCTCTGGGTCACCAGCGGGGTTGTATTCATCGAGCACCGATCGCCAGCCCCGATAGATCTCGTGCACCCCATCGCGATCCCACATGGGGTTGTGGATGCCCTCATCTGCCTGGAAGATCACACCACCCTCAGGCGGGGTGAAGTCCGGCAGGCCCTCGGTTTTGACCAGACCGTGCGCCACATCGACGCGGAAGCCGTCCACCCCTCGATCCAGCCAGTAGCGCAACACCTCATGGAACATGTCGCGGACGGCGGTATTCTGCCAGTTCAGGTCGGGCTGTTTGATGTCGAAGAGGTGCAGATACCACTGACCAAGGGAGCCATCGGGTTCGGTGATTCGTTCCCACGCAGGCCCGCCGAAGACAGCCTTCCAATTGTTCGGCGGCTTCTCACCGCCCTCGCCGCGACCGCCCCGGAACATGTACATCTCGCGTTCGGGCGAACCGGGTGCGGCAGCCAGGGCGGCCTGAAAGAGCTCGTGCTCATCCGAGGTGTGGTTTGGCACCAGATCCACGATCACGCGAATTCCTAGGTCATGGGCAGTCGCGATCAGTGTGTCTGCGTCATCGAGGTCACCGAAAACCGGGTCGATGTGGTGATAGTCCGCCACGTCATACCCGGCGTCGGCCATCGGCGAAACGTAGAAGGGGCTGATCCAGATGGCGTCGACCCCCAGCTCCTTCAAATAGGGCAGACGCGCGTTGATGCCGGGCAGGTCGCCGATGCCGTCAGCGTTTGAATCGGCCCACGAGCGCGGATAGATCTGGTAGATGACAGCGTGGCGCCACCACGCTGTGTCTTGCGTCGAACCGGACTGGGCAACGGGGGGCGCGGCGTTGGAAGTCACCCGCATATATTGCCTGACCGCCCCCGCCCGTCACGAACTGTGCCGCGGTCCTACTCGTCGTCGAAAGCGTTGACCATGAAGTTGGCCGCATGGTTCATGTAGCCGCGCATCAACTCCTCATCCATCGGTACGAGGTCGATGCTGTCGATGGCGGCACTCATGTGCTTCAACCACCGGTCGCGTTGGGTCGGGGTGACCTCGAATGGTGCGTGGCGCATCCGCAGCCGGGGATGGCCACGCTGCTCGCTGTAGGTCTTCGGTCCACCCCAATACTGTTCCAGAAACATCAACAGCCGCTGTTGGGCGGGTCTGAGGTCTTCCTCGGGATACAACGCCCGCAATGCCGGGTCAGCGGCTACCCCCCGATAGAACTCAGTGACCAGCGCCGCAAAGGTGTCGTGACCGCCGACCCGCTCATAGTAGGTCGGCTCACTCGGCACAGACTCGGCTTGCTCACTCACTGGTTCAGTGTGTCATCGGTGGGCGCGGCCTCCAGCACCACGATCCGCAGCGACCCAGGGTCATACCCCTGCACGCGCACCTCCAACGTGGCACCTGAGGTATCGAGGCCCACCGGGACCGGGATGGTCCATTGAGAGGGTTGCACCGTCCAACTCGTCCACCAGCCCTGCCGATACATCAGCGGTGAAGCCACCCGGCCGAACACAGAGGGATCGATGAACATCCCGTCCAAGGGCTCCTGCGGCGCGTCGACCGGCCGAATCGAAAGCCTGCCCTTGCCTTCGGTGGAAATGCTGAGCAGCGTGTGCATGCCGGGTGGCACCCGCAGCGTCCCCCGACCTTGCGGGTCGATGTCGGCGTCGGTGAGCACGTCGGCCCGCGTCCAACTGCGCAAAGTGTTGCTGCTCGTAATCATCCCCACCAGATCCCCCTCGTCCGGGACCGGGCGGAGATTGAGTTGCGTGGTCGAGGGTTGCTCCGTGGCCTCGAAGGGAAAGTCGGCATATGGCACGTCTTCGTAGGCGGCGATCGTGAGACTGGTGCGCTCGGAGGTTCGAGGGGTGGTGAGCGTCACACCTTGCCGATCGTCCAGATCGGCCTGCCCTTCACTGCGCGGTACACCAGCACTGACCGGAGTCAGGGGCGAGGCCCATTCGCTGCGATAACTGGCGCACGGGATCAATCCATAGCGGGTCGGGGTCAGCAGGGTCACCGTACGAATCTGATGGGGCGTCTCGACGCTGCAAGCGCCGATCCAGGTCATTCGCTCGGCCAGGTCGACCGGCAGGGGCGCTGCGTGTGGTTGCCCATCGGTGGGGACCTCGTATGCCGCCACACGCCGCATCCCGTGGGCGAACAGTGGCAGTGTGGAGTCGTATCCGGGAGCGAGGGCCATCGGCGCATTGCCCCCGTCGGTCGTGGTGATCACCTGCCAGCCGTCCGCATTGAAGCCACGCGCGATGACGCTCACGGTCACGGCGTCGTCGGTGATGTCCACACCCAGCGCAGATAGCATCCCGGAATCGAGATAGCGGTGATAGCCCGAGGCTGAATAGCCACGCCAAAACCCCTGCCGCAGTGCAGGATCAGCTACCTCCCAGGGACCTGGACGGCTGCGGCCCAACGCGGTGAGCTCCTCTCCGTCATTGGTGATCACCACGCCATCCAGAGCCACGAGCAACTGACCGGGCTCGGTGGTCAGCGCTGTGATCTCCACCGTCGTGTTGACCTCTACGTCGATCGATCGGACCTCTTGGTCGGCATCCAGGAGCCAGTCCAGGTTCGGCGCTGGTGTCAGCGGTGTCGAGGGATCGATCACCGGGCCGGACTCGAATCCTGGCCCGGATTCGAGGGTGCCAGCGAAAACGGGAAAGGGGTATGTCGACCAGTCGGCTTCGGTGTAGAAGGAAAGATTGACCTCGCCAGTCCCGGACCAGACCGTTGGCACCGTTACTGCATACTCCTGCACGCCCCGAGGCAGCGCAGAGATCAGCGGCGAGGTGCTGAGGTCGGCGTTGCGATCCTGACAGGAGAGATCGACGATGCTGTCGCCGGCTTCCAGAGTGATCGCGTTTAAGATCGCGTCGACATCCATGGCGTTTCCGGGCAGATCGCAGTACGCCACTGCATAGACCTGAGTCTGCTCCGCCACGTCGGGCGCGGCAATAGTGCGACGTCTCAGTGAGTAGTCGATGACCTCCGTCGAAATCAGCTCGAGGCCGTCAACAAAAGGTTGTGGTGCTCCGCCGACCAGACCATAACCCCCGGAATAGTCGGCCTTGACGACTGCAGATTCTACATCTTCCTCCGTCGCCGGGTCGGGTCCGGTCAGCACGGCAGCCACCACGAGCACCAGGACCGCACTCGCCGCGAGGGCACCAAGGCGCAGCGAGCCGCGGACCCGACCGTGCCGTGCGTATTCCCGTGCTCGCGCCAAGACCACCTCAGCGTCGGGCGGAGCAAAGGACTCGGCCACGTCACGCAGCGCGGCCCTGAGGTCGCCTCCGGGCAACAACTCGGCGCCGCGGGCAGCCTCTGCGGAGCTGACACGCTCACGCACCCCGAGGGTACGAGCGCTTTGAGCCAACGACTGGTCATGCGCGTGCCGCAGCACCACGATGGCCCGCTGCCGGGCGCTCAGCCCAGACAGCGGGTCTCCCAGGGCAACTCGACCGGAGCTGTCGTTGGCTACCTCGCGAGCGACAGCATCCGGGGAGAACTCGGCGGAGTCGAAGTTTTGAACAAAGTCCCTGAGCATGATCTCGCGGACGAAGGCTTCGGGGGCGGAACCCGCCTGCTCCCAACGCAACGAAGCTTTACCTAGGGCTCGGGCCGCGAGTTCCTGCGCGGTGTGGTCCTCATGGGTCAGCAGGATGGCGCTGCGATAGAGCGAGACGGTGCGGGCGCGCGCGAACTCCGCAAAAGCGGAGGAGTCAATCACGCGCGCCATGAGCGCTAGACCTGCTGCCCGGAGCCGAACGGGTTGATCTGCGGGCCCTGAACGCCTGCCTCATCGAGCACCGCCTTGCAGTGTTTGCGCACCACGCGGGCCATTTCGTATTGCTCGCCTGGCTCGCACTTGGCGATGATCCGGATCGTCATGACGCCCCCGGAGACAGACTCGACTCCGGCCACGGTCGGCACCTCCTGCAACTTGGCCGCCCAGGCCTCGTCGGCATACAGGTCTGCCACCGCCTCCTCCAGTATCGGGATGACGCGTTCCGGCTGCTCGTCATACGACACCGGCACGTCGATGTATGCCGCCGCCCACCCTTGCGACTTATTGCCAATGCGGATGATCTCTCCATTGCGGACGAACCAGACGATCCCGGTGGCGTCGCGTAGCCGGGTGATCCGCAACGTGACCTCCTCGACAGTGCCGATGGCCTCACCGGTGTCGATCACATCGCCGACCCCGTATTGATCCTCGATGACCATGAAGATCCCCGACAGGAAGTCTTTGACCAATGACTGGGCACCGAAACCGAGGGCAACCCCGCCCACGCCGGCCGAGGCCAACAGCGGCCCGAGCGGCAGATTCACTTCGGCCATGATCGTCATGATGGTGACCAGCCAAGTGACGAATGCGGAGATGCTGCGCAAGAGCGAGCCCAGCGTGAGCGCTCGCTGGCGACGCCGCTCCACGTCGAGTCCCGAGGCTGCCACGAGCACCTTGCCGATGTGGCGTTCCTGCTGGCGTTGCTCGACGCGACTGAGCATCGCCGCCTCCATGCCCGAGATGGCCCGGTTGACCAGCCAGCGCACGATGAGGGCCGCCACGATGATCAGCACAATGCGCAGCGGGGGCCCCAGCAGGGAGGCACCGAATTCTTCCCACGAGTCGAACGACATACCCCCATTCTGACCTAGGCCGTCTCCGCCACGGTGAGCCGACGCCCCCGGCTGACCTGGCAGACTGAGTCTGCTCCTGCACTGCGCGCCGGTTATCACTGCGAAGGAACCCAACGTGACCCAGTCTCTGCCCACGGTCTTGAGCGACCTTGCCCATGCCTACGGTGTCGCGACCGAGTTTTGGGATTGGCAGGGCCAGCACCGACCGGTCTCCGCGGAGACGGTGCTGGCGGTCCTCACTGCGCTCGGTGTCGAGTGCGGCGGGGATGAGGCGCAGATGCACACCGCCCTGGAGGCGACCGAGGATCACACGTGGCGCAGGCTGGCTCCGCCGGTCGTCGTGGTCATGCAAGGCAAAGAACCGCACGTTGTGGTGTATGCCGCCGAAGGCGACGTCGTCACGGCCACCCTGCACACCGAAGGCGGTGACGTGCGGACCCTGACGCTGACTGAGTCTGCGCAGAGTCGGGTCGTCGACCGCGTGCCGACCAGTCGGCATACGGTGCAGGTGGGCGGCGATCTGCCGTTGGGGTGGCACTCGATTGCGGTGGAGTGCACACGGGCCGACCACCGTCCGCGACACTCAAACACCGTGTTGGTTGTCTACCCGACAAAGCTGAGCCTGCCGGAATCGTTGCAGCCCGATGGCGAGCAGCAATGGGGGCTGATGACGCAGTTGTATGCGATGCGCTCAGCTCAGTCATGGGGGTTGGGTGATCTAGCCGATCTGGCGGACGCGGGGGCGTGGGCTGCCGGGATGGGCGCTGACTTCATGTTGGTCAACCCGCTGCACGCCGCTGAGGCGCAGGTCCCCTTGGAGCCCTCGCCTTACTTGCCGACAACCCGACGCTTCGTCAGTCCGCTGTACATCCGCATTGAGGACGTGCCCGAGGTGGGGTATCTGTCCGCAGCCGAGCGGCAGTTGATCGAGTGGCACGCCGACGACGCCCAGGCGTATCTGGAACTGGACTTCCTGGAGCGTGACGCCGTGTGGAGCGCCAAGGAGGCCGCCTTGCGGATGGTCTTTCGGCAACCGCGGTCGCTGCGGCGCGAGCGGTCCTTCAACGCGTTCTGCGAGCGGGACAACGGCCAATCCCTGATCGACTTCGCCACCTGGTGCAGCCTCAGCGCCGAGCACGGGCCGTCCTGGCGTGAGTGGCCGGAAGCTCTGCAGGATCCGACCTCACGCGCTGTGGAGACCTATCGCGCCAAGCACGCTGATGACGTCGAGTTCTACTGCTGGTTGCAATGGGTCCTGAGCGAGCAGCTCGCGAACGTGCAGCGAGACCTGCTGGACACTGGTATGCGGATCGGTGTCGTCCACGACCTCGCGGTCGGGGTGCACCCGAACGGCGCCGACGCATGGGGCCTGCGCAAGACCCTCGCTCGCGGCGTCACCGTGGGCGCCCCGCCAGATCAGTACAACCAACTCGGTCAGGATTGGAGTCAACCCCCGTGGCAGCCGCAGATGCTCGCCGAAGCCGGGTTTGCGCCATACGCAGAGATGCTCCGCAGCGTGCTCCGGGACGCGGGTGGATTGCGCGTCGACCATGTCATCGGGCTGTTCCGACTGTGGTGGATCCCCGAGGGGCGGGGGCCGCACGAGGGGACCTATGTGCGGTACGACCACGAGGCGATGATCGGCATCTTGATGCTGGAGGCCCATCGCGCTGGCGCTGTCATCGTGGGCGAGGACCTGGGGACTGTCGAGCCATGGGTGCGCGAATATCTGCGCGAACGAGGCATCTTGGGCACCTCGATTCTGTGGTTCGAGCGCAATGAACATGGCCCGATTGCGCCAGAACGGTATCGGGAGTTGTGCCTGGCCACAGTCACTACACACGATCTGCCGCCGACGGCCGGGTACCTCAAGGGCGTGCATATGCAGTTGCGACGCGACCTGGACCTGCTTACCCGTAGTTGGGAGGAAGAGCTGGGGGAGGACCAAAGCGCCCGGGAGGAGGTGCTCGCGGTGCTGCACGAGCGCGGCCTGCTGCGTGAGGGCGCCAGCACCGCTGAGCAGGTCGAAGCGTTGCACCGCTATCTGACCTGGTCGCCGGCCAAGTTGCTGGGGGTCTCGGTCAGCGACCTCGCCCAGGACGTGCGGATCATCAACCAACCCGGCACTCACCAGGAGTATCCGAACTGGCAGGTGCCGCTAGCTGGCCCGGAAGGGCGACCCTTGTTGCTCGAAGAGCTGTTCACTTTGCGGTCGGCGAGGCGGTTGGCTCGCACGGTCTCCCGCAAGACCTAGACGTTCACGACCCGCTGGGGGAGTAGGTCGGTGCCGACTGCGGGTGTGGCCGAGACGTGAGGACGGTGAATCGCTCCAGCACCACGAACATCTGTGGGTCGAACGCTTCCTGCGGCTGCCGCGCGGTGAAGAAATCACGGTGGCGCTCGCGCCATTCTTCCAGTGTCCGACTGCCCTCGCCTTCGGCCTCGGCGTGCTCGGCGTCGACGGCATCGAAGGGCACCACTGCGACATCTGTGGTGCGGATCAGCGCACGTGGATGACCGGCCCCATCCAGCAGGATCGAGAGATCTCCAGGCTCCGGCAGGCTCTCATCATCGTCGCCGTAGTCCGCTCGTGCACTGGATGTTGCCGTCTTGGTGCCAGCCAACACCAGCGCAAGCAACTCGTCGGCTTCGGCCTCAGTGCGACCGAAGGAGAAGGCCGGGGGCGGCAGTGACTCATCAACAGTTCGTCCGAGGTAGGCACTCACAGGATTAAGGCGGCCTCTTATCTGCGCATCGCGCCAGAAGGCATCGAGCTCTTCCTGGTTCATGGCTAGCGGTCCACGGCCTGGGCTCGCAGCGCCCGAGCCACACTGTCGCGATTCTCACTCACCGTGCGCCGCAAGCCGCTTGGCGCATCGGGGTGCTCATCGAGCCACGTCTGGACGGCATCTAACAGCGACTGGTCCGCGATGACCATCGGGAAGAAGCCGGCGACCAACGCCTCAGCGATGGCGTGGGTACGCGAGGCCCAGACCTCCTCGATCGCTTCGACGTACCGGGCGACATAGGGCCTCAGCACGTCCACGTCATGGGCGCGTCCGAAGCCCAACGCGATCGAGCCGAGCACGGCATTCGGCAGCGATGTCTCCTGCACCGCAGCGACCCAGGCGGCTTCTTTTGCCTCGGCGGTGGGTCGAGCCGCCAGTGCGCGCGCAGCCTTCTCCCGCCCCGTTGCGGTGTTGTCAGAGCTTCGTTCGGCCTCGATCTCGGCCTTGTCCGCCTCGCCCGCCGCGGCCAGGCCGGTCAGCAACGTCCACCGCATGTCCTGGTCCAGGCTCAGACCCTCGATCGGCTCTGATCCCTCCAGCGCCCCCCGCAGCCGAGCCACATCCGCAGCAGAGGTGGCAAACGAGGACCACGCGCCCACCAACTGCAGTTGGGCATCGCTGCCAGGCTCCGCGTTCAGCGCCGCCTCACGCAACCCGGCGGCCGACTGCGAAATCATGTCCGCGCGGTTGCCAGGCGCGGTGAACATCACAGCCGCGGTGCTCAACTGCATCAGCAGCACCCGCAGCAGGGTTGAATCGCTCTCGCCCCGCAACGCTCGCAGCGCCAGGGCGACATAGTCCGAGGCGGGCATCTGGGCGTCTCGGGTCATATCCCAGGCGGCGCCCAGCACCAGCGCGCGTGGCAGCGATGCAGTCAGCGCCCGCGGGTCGGCCAGTGACGTCGCCAGCGAATGGTCATCGAGGCGAATCTTGGCGTAGGCCAGGTCGTCGTCGTTGAGCAGCAGCAGGTCCGGCATCCGCCGCCCGGACAGCTGTGGCATCGGGGTGCGCTCGCCATCGACATCGAGCTCGAACCGATCGGTGCGCAGCAACTGCCCGTCGGTCAGGTCATAACACCCCACGGCCAACCGGTGCGGGCGCAGTGTCGGGTATTCCGGAACCGCCGACTGCACAATCGCCGCAGACGTGATGGTGCCGCCGGTGAGGTCGAGCTCGGGGGTCAAGGTGTTGACGCCCGCAGTTTGCAGCCAGAGCTGCGACCACGAGCCGAGGTCACGTCCAGAGGTCTCCTCCAGCTCCGCCAAGAGGTGGGTCAACGTGGTGTTGCCCCAGGCGTACTTCGCGAAATAGGAACGCAGGCCGTCTCGGAACGGCTCGCGGCCGACATACGCCACCAACTGCTTCAGCACCGAAGCGCCTTTGGCGTAGGTGATGCCGTCGAAGTTCACCTCGACTGCCTCCAAGTCGACCATGTCCGCCGCGATGGGGTGGGTCGAGGAAAACTGGTCCTGGCGATAGGCCCACGCCTTCTCTGAGGTGGCAAAGGTCGTCCACGCCTGCGTCCATTCGGTGGCCTCGGCCTGGCAGACGGTCGAGGCCCACTCGGCGAATGACTCGTTCAGCCACAGGTCATCCCACCACTGCATCGTCACCAGATCGCCGAACCACATGTGCGCGAGCTCATGCAGGATGGTCAGCGCACGCCGCTCGACCATCGTGTCCGTCACCTTTGACCGGAAGATGTATGTCTCCACGATGGTCACGCAGCCGGCGTTCTCCATCGCGCCCATGTTGTATTCGGGAGTGAAGATCTGGTCGTACTTCGCGAACGGATATGCGCTGTCGAACTCGGTTTCGTAGAACCCGAAACCGGCCTTCGTGCACTCCAGGATGTTGTCGGCGTCCAGATATTGGGTCAGGCTCCTGCGACAAAACACGCCCAGCGGCACGGTGCCCGCACGGGTCTGCACATCATCGCGCACCACGTCATACGGACCTGCCACCAGGGCCGTGATGTATGAGGAGATGCGGGGGGTTGCCTCGAAAGACCAGCAGGCCACGTCGATCCCGTTGACGTTGGCCGCCTCGGGAGCCTGCTCAGGCTGCGGGGTCGGCTGGTTGGAGATCACCTGCCAATGCGCGGGGGCGCTCACGGTGAAGGCGAACCGGGCTTTGAGGTCCGGCTGCTCGAACACGGCATACATCCGCCGACTGTCAGGCACTTCGAACTGGGTATAGAGGTAGACCTCCTCGTCCGCTGGGTCCACGAACCGGTGCAAGCCCTCGCCAGTGTTCATGTAGGAGCCGGTGGCATCGACGACCAGCACGTTATGGGTATGCAGTCCGCTCAGCGCGATCCGCGCGTCGGCATACACCGTGGCCGGATCGAGCGATTGCCCGTTGAGCTCGATGGACTCCACGGAAGGGGCGATCAAGTCGATGAAGGTCTCGGCGTCCTCACGGGCCGCATCGAAGGTCACGGTGGTGCGTGTGCGGAAGGTTTCCGGCCCGCAGGTGAGGTCCAACTCGACGTCATAGGAAGCCACCGAAATCAGCTCAGAACGCTCTCGCGCCTCATCGCGGGTCAAGTTGGCACCTGGCATGTGGTTTCCTCCTAGGGTGGGGCTCAAGGATCGAGATGCCACGATGGTGTCATGGTGGGGTGACTTACCCCTCACGCCACAGCCGAGCGACCAAGGAGATCACGATGCGCGTTCACATCGGAGGCGACCATGCTGCATACGAGATGCATCAGGACTTGCGGGATTGGCTGACCGAGCTTGGGCACGAGGTGAGCGACCACGGTCCGTTCACCTATGACGAACTCGACAACTATCCGGTGTTCGTGTTGCGAGCAGCCGAGGCTGTGGCCGCTGATCCTGGCTCACTGGGGATAGTGCTCGGTGGCTCTGGCAACGGGGAGCAGATCGCGGCAAACAAAGTGTCGGGTATCCGCGCGGCCCTCTGCTACAACACCGATCTGGCCACCCTGGCTCGCCAGCACAACGATGCACAGATCATCTCGATCGGCGCCCGGATGCACACCCAGGACGAGTCCCGCGCCATGGTGGAGGCCTTCTTGACCACGGAGTTCTCCGGGGTGGCGCGTCACCAGGAACGGATCGACATGATGTCGGCATACGAAGCCGACGGAACATTGCCCCGCCTGGGCTAGCGGATGGGCACTGAACGATCGCAAGCCGAGGTGGACTTGGAGTTGCTTCGTGCTTTCGAGCCCGTCATTCGATTCACCCGGGGTGAGTACTTCTTTCCCGTCTCGGCGCACCGATACGTCGAGCGTGCGGCGTTGTGGAGCGATGACCCCGATGGTGAGCCGACCCGGGCCTTCGCGGTGGGCGATCTCGATATGGACGCGCTGACGCAACACTGCCGGCAGAGCCAAGGTTTGATGCATTCGCTGTCGGGTGTCGATACGGGGGTGCACCACCCGACACCGGCGAGGATCCCGATTACTGACCATCCACCGCTGCTGCGTGGGTCGAGCCGACTGGCCTCAGTCGGCGTCACTGCCCGCATGATCGACGCTCTGAATCGCCTCTCGCTGCTGTTTCGGGGGAGCGTGGCTGGCGGGAGCGCTGCCAGATCATTCCTGATGCAGCGAGACCACCTCGAGCCTGGTGAGCCGACCTACTACGGCCGGGTACGGCGCGACGGACATTGGGTCATCGCTCAGTACTGGTACTTCTACTGCTTCAATAATTGGCGCTCCGGCTTCGGTGGAGTCAACGAGCACGAGGGTGACTGGGAGCAAGTGACGGTCTATCTCGATAGTCAGGGCGAGGTCGACAGCGAGGGGCTGCCGCACCCGCGCTGGGTGGTCTTCTCGGCCCACGACGAGACCGGTGACGATCTGCGGCGGCGCTGGGATGACCCAGACCTATCGGTGGTTCAGGGGCGGCATCCGGTGGTCTTTGCCGGGGCCGGGTCGCACTCGGGCGCGTATCTGGCCGGTGACTACCTCATCACCGTGCAACCCCCGACGCTCCCTGGTGCCGTCCGGCTGCTGCGGAATGCGGCCAGAGTGTTCACCCCCTGGTCAACGACCGCGCGAGGTGGTGGTGTGGCGATTCCTTATGTCGACTACGCCCGAGGGGATGGTCGCGCAATCGGCGTCGGCGAAGGCGAGCCTTGGCATCCGGTCCTGCTGGACGAGGCTCAAGATTGGGTCCGGGTCTACCGAGGTCTGTGGGGGCACGACACGCGCGACCGGTTGGGTGGCGAACGCGGCCCGGCCGGTCCCCGATATGAGCGAGATGGGACGGTGCGACAATCGTGGGCCGACCCGGTCGGCTGGTCGGGCTTGGCTAAGGTCGCGCCGAACGCAGCCGCTGAGCAAACAATGATCGAGGCTCGGTCCGAGCAGGTGCGGGATCGCCTTGAGGAGGTGAAGCGGGATATCGAGCACGTCCGGGCAGATCTGAGTATGGCGGCAGCTGGCCTGGCGCCGGGCTCACCCGAAGTGCGCGGGCTGGCTGCGGAAGAGGCCCGTGCGCTTGACCTTCGGATGGAGCAGACCCGCTTGGCTGATGAGTTGTCCCGGGTGCAGCTGGCGGCACACAGCGAGGGGTCGATCGCTGGACCGCACGATCATCTCGCACACCGACTGACGCCGATGCAGCCCATTGTCGGCATCAGCGGCCGTATGTTGTCGTGGTGGGCGGTCATCAGCACACCCTTGATGCTGTGTGCCATAGCGGCGGTGGTCTCACCCGTGCTCGGCGTGAGCTCCACGCTCATGGCGATCCTGTCGATCATGGTGCTGATGTCGGTCGAGGGATTGCTGCGCAAGCAGTTCCTGGCGGTGGCCCTGCGATTCATCGTGGCAGCGGCCTCGATCGCCGTGCTGTATTTCGCGTGGGTCGAGTGGCAGGCAGTCCTAGCCGTGCCGCTCCTGATCGCCGCTGCGGTGGTCTTGGTGGTGAACCTGCGCGAGGCGTTGCGCCGTTAGAGGTGGCTGCCTGGGACGGCAGAAGCCCCCCGCCACGGGACCGGGGCTTCATAGTTTTGGGGGAACCTCACGCATTTTGCCCAGTGTCGTTCTTCGTGTCCACTGAGTTGCTGAAGTCGTCGTCCTTGCCGCTGATGGCGTCTTTGGCCTTGTCCATCAATCCCACGAGGATTCTGCTCTGGTCGAAACTTCGCGCTGCATCCTAGGCGCAAACCCTGCACCAGTCCTGAAGGGGGGTGATGTTGCTCGCCTGGAGCGGGTGACGAGAATCGAACTCGCGTAGCCAGTTTGGAAGACTGGGGCTCTACCATTGAGCTACACCCGCAGAGCAGACGTCACGAACGCCTGCGCCGAGGGGATAGTCTAACGGCCGCCGTGGAGTCACAAAGACACGACGCGTTGCGTTTTGCGGCGGCAATCGGCAGACAGAACAGCAGCAAGACGACACCAACAACGGGGTATGGCGCAGCTTGGTAGCGCGTCCGCTTTGGGAGCGGAAGGCCGCCGGTTCGAATCCGGCTACCCCGACCGACTAGCATGCCGTGACCGCGTATTCAACGCCCGAGTTCAGCCGAAGCCCATGAGATTCTGGAGTGCCCCGCAGTGAAGAGTGCCGTCGAAACCCTGTCCGAGACCCGGGTCAAGCTGACCGTCGAGGTCCCTGCCGCCGAGTTGAAGCCACGTTTGGATGCGGCCTACGCCAACATCGGCAAGCAGGTGAACGTGCCCGGGTTCCGCAAGGGCAAGGTCCCAGCTCGGATCATCGACCAGCGATTCGGCCGCGGTGCCGTTGTGCAGGAAGCCGTCAACGACGCGTTGCCCGAGTTCTACACGCAGGCGATGAAAGAGAACGACCTGCAACCGCTGAGCCAGCCCGAAGTCAACCTGACCGAACTGCCGATGGCAGAAGGACAGGATTTTGTTTTTGAGGCCGAGGTCGACATCGTCCCGCGTTTCGAGCTGCCCGACTTTGCGGACATCGCAGTCGAGGTCGACCCGGTCGCCGTCAAAGATGAAGATGTCGCCGAGCGCCTGGAGAACTTGCGCGCCCGGTTCGGCACCCTCGTCGCTGTTGATCGCGAAGCCAAGGACGGCGACTTCACCTCGATAGACCTGTCTGCCACGATCGACGATGAAGAGATCGACTCGGTCACCGGGGTGTCCTACGAAATCGGGTCCAAGACGATGCTCGATGGGCTCGATGAGGCCCTGATCGGCGCGACCGCTGGGCAAACCATCAACTTTGTCAGCCCGTTGGCCGGTGGTGACCACGCCGGCCGCGACGCCGACGTTGTGGTGACGCTGGTCTCGCTCAAGGAGCGCGAGTTGCCCGAGGTCGATGATGAGTTCGCCCAACTGGCCTCGGAGTTCGACACGGTCGAACAGTTGAAGGTCGACCTGGTCAAGCAGGCCGAGCAGGGTGTGAAGTTCGAGCAGGGCGTGCAGGCACGTGACCGCGTCTTGGACAAGATGCTGGAGCTGACCGAGATCCCGCTCCCGGACGCCCTCGTGACCGAAGAGGTCAATAGCCATCTGGAGAAGGAAAGCCGGATGGAGGATGAGAAGCACCGTGCGGAGGTCACCGAGTCCACCCGCAAGGCGATGAAGACGCAGTTCTTGCTGGATGCTCTGGTTGAGCGCGACGACGTCACCGTCGAGCAGGGCGAACTCATCGAATACATCATGATGACTGCGCAGCAGCACGGGATGAACCCGAATGAGTTCGCTCAGCAGATCGATTCGCAGAACCAGGTCCCGGCCATGATGACCGAGGTCGGTCGCCGCAAGGCCCTGGCCGCCGTGCTGGAGCAGGCCAGTGTGAGCGACACCGATGGCTCCGTGGTCGATTTGAACGACCTGGAAGAGGACGAGGACGCCGACGCAGCACCCGAGGACGCCGACGCAGCAACTCAGGATGACACGAAGCCAGTCGAGGAGTCGCAAGAAGTCTGAGCCTCCCGTTCCGGAGGTTGTGCGCTCACGGCGAACACGGCATACCTGCGGGAGTGTGTGCCGCCCTGCGGACGTTACTGTCACTGACGAGGTGCGGCGCAGATGCCGCGACCACCATTGACTGCATGCACCTGACTGCAATGCACCGCAACAGCAAGGGAGCAACGATGAGCAACTCTGAAATCGTCGCGGCCGGGGATCGCCCGATCGCGGGTCTGGATGATCAGATCTACAACCGGCTGCTGAAGGAACGCATCATCTTCCTCGGCTCCGACGTGCGTGACGACAACGCCAACGCGATCTGCGCCCAGTTGCTTCTCCTGGCTGCCGAGGACCCAGACTCCGACATCTGGCTCTACATCAACTCGCCCGGCGGTTCGGTTACGGCCGGTATGGCGATCTTCGACACCATGGAGTGGGTGCCTAACGACGTGGCCACCGTGGCGATGGGTTTGGCCGCTTCGATGGGGCAGTTCCTGCTTTCGGCCGGTGCCAAGGGCAAGCGATACGCCACCCCGCACGCCCGCGTGATGATGCACCAGCCCTCCGGCGGCATCGGCGGCACGGCCAGCGACATCAAAATCCAAGCCGAGCAGATGCTGCACATCAAGCGCGAGATGGCCACGCTGATCGCTGAGCACACGGGCCAGACCGCCGAGCAGATCGAAGAAGACTCCGACCGGGACCGTTGGTTCACTGCGGCTGAGGCTATGGAGTACGGCTTCGTCGATCACGTCTACGCCAACTCCGCCGCTACCGGCGCCGAGGTCCCGGGTGAAACTCCTGAAGGCTCGGGCTCCGCAGACGACCAGACTTCCTGACTAGCCGACGAGACGAGAAAAGAATCATGAACCAGCCCACGTTCCCGTATGCCGGCCCCCCCGCGTCGGCCCCGCTCTCACCCTCGAGCCGATACATTCTGCCGCAGTACGAAGAGCGCACCGCCTATGGGATGAAGCGCCAGGATCCGTATACCAAGTTGTTCGAAGACCGGATCATCTTCCTCGGCGTCCAGGTCGATGACGCTTCAGCCGATGACGTCATTGCCCAGCTCATCGTGCTGGAGAGCCAGGACCCGGATCGCGACATTCTGATGTACATCAACTCACCAGGTGGTTCCTTCACGGCGCTGACGGCCATCTACGACACCATGATGTACATCCGCCCCGATGTGCAGACGTTCGTCGTCGGCCAAGCTGCTTCCGCGGCTGCGGTGATCTTGGCCGCAGGGGCACCCGGTAAGCGGTTTGCCCTGCCGAATGCGCGGGTGCTGATCCACCAGCCCGCGTTGGCCGGTGGCGACTACGGGCAAGCGTCCGACATCGAGATTCAGGCGAATGAGGTGCTGCGGATGCGCACTTGGCTCGAGGAGACATGGGCCAAACACTCGAACAGGCCGGTCGAGCAGGTCCGTAAGGACATTGAGCGTGACAAGATCTTGATCGCCGCCGAGGCGAAGGAGTACGGCCTGATCGATGAGGTATTGGAGAGCCGGAAGGCGTCGCTGCAGGACTAAGGCCTGCCCCCCGGTGCCGGCCGGGGAGGACCTAGCCCAGCCAATCGTGTGCGCGCGCACGGTGGTTGGCCTGGGTGTCCTCATCGAAGCCGTCCCACATGCGAGTCATCATGCGAGATCGGAAGTTGGCCTCGAAGACCTCGCGGTGGTCCTCCACGAACGTCCAGAACAGGCCATCCCACTCCTGGCGCCACGGGCTTGGCGGTAGATCGGACATCTTCTTCAAGTAGTTGGAGCCAGAAACGTACGGCTTGGTCGTGATCGCTGTTCCGGCAGCGAACTGGCTCATCGCGTAGACGTTAGGCACCATCACCCAGTCGTAGGCGTCGATGAACATCTCCATGAACCACTCGTAGACCTTGCTGGGTTCGATCCGCAGCAGGCACATCGCATTGCCGAGAACCATCAAGCGCTCGATGTGGTGGGCATAGCCGCTGTCCAGCACTCGTTCGATCACCAGGTCGACCGGATCCAGGCCGGTCTGCCCGCTCCACCAGCCCTGATCCAGGGATCGGCTGTGCTGCAGTTCGTTTGAGGTCCGCATCCGTGGTCCCCAGAGGTGGTAGGTGGCGCGCATATATTCGCGCCAGCCGATCACCTGCCGCACGAAACCCTCCAGCGACGCCAGCCCAACACCATCCTGCTCGGCGACGTCCAGCGCGCGGCGCACGACATACCGAGGAGCAATCAGTCCGATGTTCAGGCCCGGAGTCAGCAGTGAATGGAAGAGGTGCGGGTGTGCGCTGCTGATGGCGTCCTCATACGGGCCGAACTGGGAGAAGCGCTCGCTCAAAAACACCTCGTATGCCGCCTCGGCTTCCTCGTGGTTGGTTGGCCAGGCAAAAGAGTCGGGGTTGCCGGGAGCTTGCGGAAATTCGGCCTTCACCCACTCAATGGCCTTTGTCACTGCCTCGTGCCGATCTGGTGAATCGACCGAAGGCACCGGATGGCCCTTGGGCAGTTTCTTGCGGTTGTCCTCATCGAATGACCATTGACCACCTGCTGGCTGGTTTCCGTCCATCAGGATGTCGAAGCGTTGCCGCTGCCATTGGTAGAAGGTGTGCATCCGCGCCTTGTGGCCAGCGAACCAGTCCTCGATCTCTGCTCGTGAGCACATGAAGCCCGGCGACTCGATAACTTCTGCGCACTCGGTGAGATCGAGATCGGTGAGCAATGCAGTCAGCCGCCGACTCAGCCAGTCATCCACCACGTCGTAATAACTGACACGGCTGGGGGAGAGGTCGCGCAATGCTTCGCCCAGCATTCGCATACTGCTGCAGTCAGCGTCGGTAGACACCTCACGCACGTCGTATCCCCGCTCGCGAAGGCGGATGGCGAAGCGCTGCATCGAGGCCCGATGCAGGATCAACTTTTGGGCGTGGAAGGCGTACTGCCGAAAGTAGAGGTCGTCCTCGATCATGATGAACGTCGTGCCGCTCGGGGCTTGGAGGTGCTCGATGAACAGTTGGTGCGGAAAGACCAGCCGGGTGGGAGCACTCACCCGACCAAGAGTGACAGACCTGTGTTCAACGAAGAGCTTCGGGTGTGACAGTCCAGACCTCGGTCATGGGCCGAGTTGGGTAGTACGGTCGGGCCATGGTCCAGGCATCCGCTCAGGATCTGAGCGGCCTGATCGTGCCCGGCACCGCTGGAGCGCCAGTGCCCCTGGAGCAATTTTTGACCGATAGTTTTACGACGGTCCTGCTGATCTTGCACCGCGGCAACTCGGTCTACGAGTGGTCAGCGAAATCGGGTGCTCTCACCGACGTGCTGCCGTGCTACTCGATCACGAAGTCGGTCATCGGGGTCGTGGCGGGCGCCCTGATGGAGCGCGGCGACCTAGATCCCGAACGGGGGGTGGTGACCTACGTTCCTGAACTGGCGAGTGGCGGATACCGCGGTGTGACCGTACGCGACCTACTGGACATGCGCACCGGCGACGACTACCGCGAGACCTACGACTCCGACGGTGAGCTTGCCCGCCTCACGATGAGCCGCGAGCGCAGCCCCGGTGCGCCGTTCGAGTCCGTGCGCGACATGTTGTGTCGGATCGAGCGCGTCGGCCGCCATGACGGACCGTTCGCCTACCGGTCCCTGGACACAGAGGCCCTCGGGTGGGTCATCGAGCGCGCCACCGGCACCTCGATGGATGTGCTGGCGGACGAGATCGTGCTGGGGCCATTGGGCTGTGTGGGGGGCGTGTTCGCACGGGATGCCCAGGGCCACGTGTCCCAGTCCGGCGGGCTTTCCATGCGGCCCGTCGACGTGACCCGGTTCGGCGTGATGATGCTGAACTCTGGCGCGGTCGGGGATCAGCAGATCGTGTCGCCCTTCTTTGTCAAGGATCTGCGAGCAGGCCATCGTAGTGACTCGACCGCAGGCATCGGTCAGGGCTCCTACCGCAACCAGTTCTGGGTGCCTGTGCGTGGAGGTCGCGAACTCTTGGCGCTCGGCATACACGGACAAATGCTGTGGATGGATGCCGCGAGCGACACCTTGTTCGTCAAACTCTCGACCTGGCCGACACCCAGCGACCCGACCATGCTGTCCGCCACGTACGCCGTGGCGCAGGCCTGCGCCACGGCCCTCGATGAGGGGGCCCCGCCTGAGATCACCCTTCCTCGTTGAGGGGGCCTGGCATTGGTGGTTGAGGCCAGGCACCGCCTACGCAAGGATGAGGACCATCCGGCGGCCCGCCGTGAACGCCACCACGTCCGAGGAGCAGGCCCGTGTCAGCAACTGAGCCCACCACCGTTCAGGCCCGACGGCTGCGCAACATGTCGGAGATCCGGACCTTCTTCCGCACCAACGAGACCCCCGTGTTCTTCCTGGGAGCGACCGCCTTCAACTTGCTCGGCATGGACCGCTGGGTCCGTAACTTTTCGATGATCGCCTACTTCGACTCCTGGGACGGCTACCACCCGAGGGTCTTCGTGCCGCCAGAGATTGAGCACGAGGAGTTCACCAGCGGCGAAGACATCAACAATTACCTCTTGCGACACCCGGACGTGCGTGCGCACATCGACGCCGCTGCCGAGCGCACGGGACGCCGACCCAAGATCACGACGGTCTTCTACGACGAAAAGACCGAACAGATCTGCGAGGAATCCGGCTGGGACATTATCCATCCCACACACGAGCTGCGGAACTACCTCGACTCCAAAATCACCACGACACGGCTCGGCAACGAGGCTGGCGCGCCGAGCGTGCCCAACATCATGACGACGCTCGAGTCCTGGGACGACTTGCTGGCCCAGGCCGAGGAGGGCGGCCTGG
>JBBSNC010000018.1:0-20232 GCA_038232855.1 Actinomycetales bacterium | reverse complement strand
GGCGTCGTGCGGAACTTCAGCCCTCCGCCTCCAAGGTGTCGAGATGGGCGAGGAACTCATCGCGCGAGTCGTAACGTCAAGGATCGTGCGCTCAACGGTCGTGACCCGCCAAGAGCCCCTCACTTCGAGGTCCTCCGTGGCCACCTCCCCGGGATGTGTCGCGACAGCGTCGTCAGCGGCTCGGAATCCTTGCGGCACGGTGAGATGGACTCGTGCAGGGTTGACATCAGACAGATCGTGTAGCGCGAGCGCGGACTCGTGGGAAACGATGCCGCGACCTCCGCTCCACAGCACCCAGCGCGCGTAGGTGTCCTCGGCCTCGCTGGGCCATCCGGGAAGCCGGAACAGCCCCCGATCGACGCGCACCCAATTGCCGTGATCAGCGTGATACTTCTGCGACTGGTAGGTATAGCCGATAGAGAGGGCCTGAGCGGCCGAAAAATATCCAGCCTGGCCGAACGCCAGCACATGGAGCTGGCGTCGAAGGTCTTGACTTGGCCCCGGCATGAGGCGAGCCTACCAGAGGCACTACCTATACGATTCTTTTAGTTCTACGCTGACTCGCCGCGCCGTAGTAAAAGATCGTTGGAGTAGATCCATGTCTGAAGCTCATCCACGGTCGCTCGGAGTCCCGGCCCATCCCCCATGGCCTGATCGATCTCGCGAGGTGAGCCGAGGTCCGACAGTGGTGGCAACCGTGTCACCTCGGCTGAGGTGATCTCAGCAACTCCGTGAGCTTCATACCGATCAAGCAGTCCGTCGATCACAGCCTTGGCGGTCTCGGACCGCGTTTCAAGGTCCGTGTAGTGCGCCTCACGAACACGTCGAGCACGTTCTGCACGGGTGGGGGCAGGGAGATTCCAGGCGAGCTGCAGCAAGATGTCAAGCGGATCGACATCCTCCGCTCCGGTGGGAAGCAGCGATTCTGGATCGATGCCTACCTCGTGCAAGGCCTGAAGCACTTCAAGGCGCGACGGCTGACGAGACCATCGCTGAGACAAGTTCGCCGGACTAGAGGCGAGCCGTCGCACCCAGCCAGCGACAAAGTCGCCGTACTCTGTCAGAACCAACTGGCCGGTGGAGATATCCGGCACCTGAAGCGCCTCAGCGACAATGTAGAACAAGCCCTCATCGACGACGAGTTTCGATGCCCGCCCAGGACCCGGATCTGCGCTTTCCCCATTCTCGTTCTCCGTTGGACAAATCGGGTCGAAGCGAGGTTCCGACTCACGTACTACAGACTCCACCCCAGAGTCGTCGGAGTCTTCCCCGCGTTCCATCTCGCCGATTTCGTCGTCGGTGTTCTCACCTGGATGAACTTCTACGGTCTCAACGGGATATCCATCAAAACTCGGGTCAGCGAAGTGGCTGGTCGCGCCTACGAAGTCGATGATCTCAAAGGATGT
The DNA here is from genome assembly GCA_038232855.1 of Actinomycetales bacterium. Taxonomy (GTDB): domain Bacteria; phylum Actinomycetota; class Actinomycetes; order Actinomycetales; family Dermatophilaceae; genus Ornithinicoccus. Next base: position 18,826 of record JBBSNC010000018.1, on the reverse strand, counting down.
CTTGCCCTTGTCTGGGTAGAGCCGGGTGCCGCGACCGATGATCTGCTTGAACTCCACCATGGACCCGACCGGCCGGAAGAGCACCACATACTTCAGGTCTTCAACATCTATCCCCGTGGAGAGCAGGCGCGAAGTGGTCGCCACGACTGGTGACGAGCGATCTGGGTCGCAGAAGTTCTCCAGCAGCCTGGCCTTCTCACCCTCATCCCCCACGATGCGCACCACCCACTCAGGGTCCCGTGCCACGAGTTCGGGGTTTGCGTTGATGAGTGCGCGGCGCATGTCGTCGGCATGCTGTTGATCCACACAGAAGACGATCGTCTTGGCGCTCGGATCGCGGCGCAGGGTACGACTGAGGTAGTTGGCCGCCAAGTCAGTGCGCATCAGTAGGCGGATGACCCGTTCGAAGTCCCGCGTCCCGTATCTACCCTCGGGTATCTCGCGCTCGAACCGGTCTCGCTGTCCCGGTTCTGGCTCCCACCCGTCACTGTCCGGGCTGAGGACGACACGGCGTACTCGGTACGGCGCCAGGTAACCATCCTCGATGCCTTGCCGCAGCGAATAGGTCACCACTGGATTGCCGAAGTATCCGTACGTGTCGACGGTGTCGTCCCTCTTCGGTGTCGCCGTCAGACCAATCTGGACCGCCGGTGCGAAATACTCGAGCACCCGCCGCCACGATGAATTTTCCGAGGCGCTGCCGCGATGGCACTCATCGACGATCACGACGTCGAAGAAATCGGGCGGATAGTCCCGGAACAGTTCAGCCTCCTCGCCGCCGCCAGAGAGTGCTTGGTAGGTGGCGAAGTAGATCTCCCTCGCCCGAGTCGAGCCACCCGAGACCCGCCATAGCGGACCATCGCCGAAGGCTGTCGAGAAGTCTTTGCGCTTGGGCTGCTCGACGAGCGCCTCTCGATCCGCGAGGTAGAGAACCCTGTGGTTGCGCTCCGGGTTGGCCAGGGCAGCATGCGCACGAAGTTTGTGGACAATCTGCATCGCCGTGAACGTCTTGCCGGTCCCCGTCGCCATGAGGACCAGGACACGCCGCTCACTGCGGGCCATCGCAGCCAGTACGCGGTGCACCGCCACTCGCTGATACCACCGTGGCTCCACGACATCACCCGAAGCCGATCGCTTCTCTCGGTTGAAGAGAGGCAACAACAATTCGGCGCCCTCGTCATCCAGGCCGTGGTGATCGACATAGCGACTCCATGCCTCTGCGGGCGTCATAAACGAATCCACTTCACGCTCGGTGCCGGCGATCAGATCGCGCTCGATGATTTTCCTGCCGTTGCTCGCATAGGCGATCGGCACATCGAGTTGATCTGCGTACCGCACGCTCTGCTGCACGCCATCAGTGGCTTCACGCTGGGTGCGTTTGGCTTCCACGACTGCGACTGGCAAACCGGGCTGGATCTCCAGGACGTAGTCGACGCGACCGTCCGGGAGGTCTCGCTCGACCCCGCCTGTCGACATAGTCCGTCGGGCCTTGACCGGGTATTCGGTGACGATCATCGGCGACGTCCAGCCAACACAACTCAGGGCCGGAAGAATCACGTCCCTACACGTGTCCTTCTCTAGCGGCCCACTCACCATGAGCACAATCTACTGGGCGTAGTAGCGATTGCAGTGAGCGACAAATGACAGGAGGCTTGCTCCCGAAACTGGATCGCGCTTCGGTCCAAGCGTGACGGGCTGTGACTCGTCAACGTTGCGTCTACCTCGGCCCCCAAGACGGATCGGGAACGCCAGGGGGAAGGATCTTGCGGCGTTTGCGCGGCCTGCGTGCAGGCGCATCTGCCGCCCCACCATCAGGACTGGAAGAGCGGTCTGCATCAGACTCCCCCGGTTCTTTGGCTCCCGGCCACGGCTTGGATGCCCGAGCGGCGAGCACAAACGATTTGGCCAGCGGCGTGCCCTCGAACCCTTCGGGCAACAACAAGGGTCGAAGCCCCTGGCCCGTGCCATCCTCGAAGCCCGTGAAGTCGACGCCGAACATCTCGTGCGTTTCGCGCTCATGCCAGGCTGCACCCGCGAAAACCGAGGTCACGCTCGGGACGCTGGCCCCCACCGGCACCAAGGTATGCAGCAACACCCGGGACAGCGATCCATCGCCATCGGGCTTGGAGGTGGCGATGAGGTGCAGCACCAGCAGCATGCCCGGTGCCTGCTCGCCCCCCGCGTCCGTGTCTTCAGGAGCCTGGACATCGGCATACGTGCCATCCCCCACTGCTCCGGTGCGGTCCACGGCTGAAAGCCAGTCGAAGAAGTCGTACCCCTCTATTTTGCAGGCCGCCACTTCGTCATACCAGCTATCCAGCGGCAGCGTGCGGACCTGAACGCCACCGACAGCCGCGCCGCTCATTCGGGCTCCACAGCAGCCGGGTGTGCTCCCCCGCGTGCCGGCGGCTTCACTACCTCGCGGGTGTATGCGGCCGCGCTCGCTGCTGCCCGGGGGTCCCGTGCACGACCTGGCCGTTCGTTCTTGATCTGCTCCTGCAACGTCACGATGCCGTGCAGGAGAGCCTCCGGCCGGGGAGGGCAGCCGGGCACATAGACGTCCACCGGCACGATCTGGTCGACACCCTTCGTCACGCTGTAGGAGTCCCAGTACGGACCACCGGAGTTGGAGCACGCACCGAATGAGATAACGTACTTGGGCTCAGGCATCTGGTCATACAGCCGTCGGATGGCAGGCGCCATTTTGTCGGTGACCGTGCCGGAAACCACCATCAGGTCGGACTGCCGGGGACCGGGCGCGAACGGGATCACGCCGAGCCGGATGAAGTCATGCCGCGCCATCGAGGCCGCGATGAACTCGATAGCGCAACACGCCAACCCGAAGTTGAAGACCCACAGCGAGTAGCGCCGCCCCCAGTTCAGCACAATGCGCACGGCAGCTGGAGCACGATCGGCAGCTGGGCCGACCCGGGGCATCGGCAGATCCGTCATCTCACCACCACCGCAGCAGTCCGCGGCGCCAGGCGTGAGCCAGCCCGAGCACTAGGACACCGACAAAGATGCCCATCTCGACCAGCGAAGCCAGGCCGAGATCGGTGCGCAGGACCAACGCCCAGGGGAAGAGGTAGGCCGCATCGACGGCGAAGACGACATAGAGGAAGGCGAAAACCAAATACCGCAGACTGCCCTGACTCCACCCATCCCCTACCGGGTCCACGCCCGACTCGTATGTGGTCAGCTTGGCCGGCGTGACATGGCTCGGCGCGAGCAAGCGGCGCACCCCCGCGGCAGACACGACCAAAGCCAGCCCGAGCAGCACCACCATGAGCACTACGGCGTAATCCATCATTACCGCCCAGCCTACCGAGTCCTGTCCACAGGCAGCCCTACTGCGCGTGCATCGACGCAAGCAGCGTGTTGTAACAACCCACAATGCCTTCGACCTCGCCACAGGTGGCAACGCTGGCGCCAGCGGCGGGCTCCTCGATCAGGAGGCATTGCCCTCGCTCATCCAGTGCAGCAGCCCTCGGCACCCAGACTCCACCTGGTCGAACATCGTCGCGAACGCCTCCGCAGGATGGCCATAGGGGTCGGGAACGTCCGCGCCATCCACCCCAGCCCACTGGCTACCTTCTGGGCCAGGGGCAAAGGCACCAAGGCGGACCACCTTTGTCTGGGCTTGGGCATCAGGTGCCAATGACTCCAGATCTGCCACGTTGCCCTGGTCCATCGCGATGACCAGATCAAAGCGATCAAAATCTGTAGGGCCGAACTGTTGGCCACGGTGGTTCATCATGATCCCCCGCCGATGTGCTTCGGTCACCGTGTGTGGATGCGGGGGATTGCCGACGTGCCAGGGACCAGTGCCGGCGGATTCGACATACACGGCCTCATTGTCGTGACGTTGCTCGCGCAGATGCACGAAAACCGCCTCCGCCGCTGGCGATCGACAGATGTTCCCCAGACAAACGAAGCAGATCCGCATCCCCGTAGTGTTCCCCACCGCAGGACCAGCAACACCGGCGCCGCCCCAGTTCGGGAATTAACCTACGGTCCCGTAACATATTAATAAGTATGAGTACCAAGCCATCACGTCGCCTGGACCGCGTGGTCATCCGGTTCGCCGGGGACTCCGGGGACGGTATGCAGTTGACCGGCGACCGGTTCACGTCTGAGACAGCCTCTATGGGCAATGACATCTCGACTTTGCCTAACTTTCCGGCTGAGATCCGCGCCCCTCAAGGCACTCTGCCCGGCGTCTCCAGCTTTCAGTTGAACTTCGCCGACCATGACGTGATGACGCCTGGAGACGCGCCCGACGTGCTGGTCGCGATGAATCCGGCCGCGCTGAAAGCCAATCTGCCGGATCTGCCGCGCGGCGCCACGATCATTGCCAACACCGATGAGTTCACCAAGCGCAACCTCGCCAAGGTGGGCTATGCCGCGGATCCGCTCACCGATGACAGTCTCGACTCCTGGCACTTGCATGCCTTGGGTCTCACCTCTATCACCGTGCAGGCGCTCGTTGACTTCAATTTGAGCCGCAAGGAGAAGGAGCGCGCCAAGAACATGATGGCTCTCGGGCTGTTGTCGTGGCTGTACTCCCGTCCACTCAGCGGCACCGAAGCGTTCTTGCGTGCCAAGTTCGCCAAGTCTCCCGAGCTGCTCGAGGCCAATCTGACGGCGCTGCGTGCTGGCCACGCCTACGGCGAGACGACGGAGGATTTCGCCGTCAGGTTTGAGATTGCCCCTGCCGCGATGCTCCCTGGGACCTACCGAACAGTCACCGGAAACCAGGCCATGGCGCTCGGACTGGCGAGCGCGGCACATCGCACCGGTTTGCCGCTGGTGTTGGGCTCATATCCGATTACACCAGCCTCCGATGTGTTGCACGCGATGTCGACCCTGAAACGGTTCAACATCACGACCCTGCAAGCCGAGGACGAGATCGGGGCCGTGGGGATGGCCCTCGGCGCCTCGTATGGCGGGGCGCTCGGCGTCACGACAACATCGGGCCCTGGGTTGGCGTTGAAGTCGGAAACTATTGGCCTCGCGGTCGCGACCGAACTGCCGCTTATCGTCATCGACGTCCAACGCGGCGGTCCGTCCACCGGTTTGCCCACCAAGACCGAACAAGCCGACTTGTTGCAAGCGCTCTATGGCCGCAATGGCGAATCCCCGGTCGCCGTGGTCGCCGCACAATCGCCTTCCGACTGTTTTGACGCTGCCATGGAAGCAGTGCGGATCGCCACCACATACCGCACCCCCGTGGTGCTGCTCTCCGATGGCTACTTGGCGAATGGCTCCGAGCCGTGGGCCGTGCCTGAAGTCGCCGATTTGCCGCAGCTCGAGGTAGAGTGTGCCACGCAGCGCAACGGCGTCGACGATGCAGGAAAGCCCGTCTTCCACCCCTTCCTGCGTGACCCGCAGACGTTGGCCCGGCCCTGGGCCATCCCGGGAACGGCTGGTCTGGAGCACCGCATCGGTGGCATCGAGAAGGCCGATGTGACCGGGCACATCTCCTACGAGCCGGACAATCACGATCGGATGGTCAGGCTTCGTGCCGCCAAGATCGCCAAGATCGCTGAGACCATTCCGGACTTGGAAGTCGATGACCCCAGCGGATCGGCGAGCGTGCTCGTGCTCGGGTGGGGATCGACATACGGTCCGATCTCGGCGGCAACGCGTCTGGTGCGTGGCACCGGCGCGCACGTGGCCCAAGCCCATCTGCGCCACCTCAACCCCTTCCCGGCCAACCTTGGCGAGGTCCTGCGAGGGTATGACCGCGTCATCCTGCCGGAAATGAACCTAGGCCAGCTAGCGCTGTTGCTGCGTGGGCACTTCCTGGTGGACATTCGCTCCCATACCTCGGTTCGGGGCTTGCCGTTCACCGTGACCAAGCTCGCCGGGGTGCTGCACGCGCAGGTTCTGAGTGTGGAGGAGGATTCGTCATGAGCACCGAAACGACAACTGATCTGGGTATGCCGGGCGAAGGCACGCATGGCGTGCCGCGCGTTGATGAGGACTCCACACCGGCTACGAAGAAAGACTTCACCTCAAGCCAGGAAGTGCGCTGGTGCCCGGGTTGTGGAGACTACGCCGTGCTCGCTGCAGTGCAGAGCTTCCTGCCCGATCTGGGCCTGCGCCGCGAAAACATCGTCTTCATTTCCGGCATCGGGTGCTCCTCGCGCTTTCCCTACTACCTCGACACGTTCGGGATGCACTCCATCCATGGCCGAGCCCCGGCTATCGCTACCGGTCTGGCGACCTCGCGCAGCGACCTTTCCGTGTGGGTGGTCACCGGCGACGGGGACGCGCTCAGCATCGGTGGAAACCACCTGATCCACGCGATCCGACGCAACGTCAACATGACGATTCTGCTGTTCAACAACAAAATCTATGGGCTGACCAAAGGGCAGTACTCCCCCACCTCCGAGATCGGCACCGTCACGAAATCGTCTCCCGTCGGGTCAGTGGATCAGCCCTTCAATCCAGTCTCCTTGGCCCTCGGTGCGGAGGCTAGTTTCGTCGCCCGCACGCTGGACTCCGATCGTGCTCATCTTGTCGAGGTGCTGAGTGCGGCTGCGACCCATCGCGGCACGTCCCTGGTCGAGATATATCAGAACTGCCCGATCTTCAACGATGGCGCGTTCCAGATGATCAAGGACCGGGATGCCGGCAAAGCGCGGATCGCCTACCTGCGGGACGGCGAACCCATCCGGGTCGGCGAAGAGCACGTCGTCGTTCGCGACGGTGCGGCCATGGCCGTGGTCCCGGCCGCTGAAGTCGGAGAGCAAGAAGTAGTGACCCACGATGTCGCGGCAGCAGACCCGAGCCAGGCCTTTGCGCTGTCTCGGTTGGACGATCCGAGCATGGCGCACGTGCCGATGGGCATCTTCCGTCAGGTGGATCGGGCCAGTTATGACGACCAGGTCCGAGCGCAGGTCGATGGCGCCCGCGCCAGCGCGGGTGGCACCCCCTCCGACGAAGACCTGCGAAACCTGTTGTTCGGCAAAGACACCTGGACCGTATCGCCGTGACGCAGTGATCGCGTGAGCGAGCCGATCACCACGACGCTCACCCCCGAGACACACACCGACGAACGAGCTCGAGGGACGGCATACGGACTAGCGGCTTACGGCTTGTGGGGGACCTTCCCGCTGTATTTCGCTACCCTGCGACCGGCCGGTCCACTGGAAATCCTGGCACATCGCGTGTTGTGGGCTTTCCTGCTCTGTCTCATCATTCTGGCGGTTCAAGGCAAACTGCGATGGCTGGCCCGACTGATCCGCAGGCCACGTCTGCTCGGTGCAGTCAGCATCGCTGGAGCCCTGATCACCCTCAACTGGGGCATCTATACCTACGCTGTGCTCAGTGGGCACGTCACAGAAGCGGCTCTGGGTTACTTCCTGAATCCGTTGGTGACCGTGGCCCTAGGGGTGCTGGTGTTGTCCGAACGTCTGCGAATGACCCAGTGGATCGCAGTGAGCATCGGCGCCGTCGCTGCCTTGTATCTCACCGTGGACTACGGCAGCCCACCGTGGATTTCGATCAGCCTGGCGCTGACTTTCGCCACCTACGGGTTGGTCAAGAAGCGGGTGGGGGCTTCCTTGTCGGCAGTCCAGTCGCTGACTGCCGAAACGATGCTCATCGCCCCCTTCGCCCTCGCGATGGCCGGCTATCTGTGGCTATCCGGCTCCCAGACCTTCAGCACGCAGGGTCCGGCGCACACTGCACTGTTGATCAGCGCCGGGGTGGCGACCACCATTCCACTGCTGTTCTTTGCGGCGGCAGCGCGCCGAGTCCCACTGACTACGATCGGCTTGCTTCAGTTCCTCACCCCGGTGCTGCAGTTGCTCTGCGCTGTCCTGCTCCTCGGTGAAACCATGGCCGCGTCTCGCTGGGTGGGCTTCGCCTTGGTGTGGACGGCATTGGCGGTGTTGACCATTGATTCTGGAGTGACCGCGGGCAAGGTCCGTCAGTCCCGCAGAGTTGGTCGACAGCCCGCAGCGTAAGATGACCGCCGTGGCACGTCGGGTGACCCTCGTCGCTTGGGGCTCGCGCGGCGACGTTGCGCCGATTGTCACCCTCGGGCGGGGACTTCGTGCGGCCGGGGACCAGGTCACGATCCTGGCAAGCCGGGATTTCGAAACTCTCGTCATCTCCGCGGGCCTCATCTGGGCACCCTTCGATATTTCGATTCACGAGGCTGCTCGGTCCCGCTTCGGTCGGGCCTGGCTGGGGGGACACCGCACCGTCCTCGGCCAGGGTCGGGCACTGCAGCGGGTGCTCGCTGCCTTCACCGAACCTTTGATCGAGGGCATCTGGGAGCACACCAAGACAGCGGACCTGGTGGTCAGCGGCATCCTGACGGCCGATGCGTGCGCGAGCCTGACGGCCGCTCGGAATCAAGACCATGCCGTTGCCCTGCTCACACCGGTCATGCCCAGTCGTCACGGGCCAAGCACTCCCACCGCAGTGCTGCAAGGGCAGACCTCAGGACTCAACGAGCTCAGCGGTCGAGCCGTGCTCGCAGCGTCCTACCATTTGCTCCGCGTCCCGGGCGATCAGATCCGTGAGCGGCTCGGGCACCGTCGCACCAGGCCCGGATGGCTGCTTGATCGCCTCAAGGCAATGCCCGTGCTCGTGGGCACCAGCGCATACGTCGCTCCACAGGCTCCCGAGCATCCCAATGTGACGGTGACCGGATATTGGCCCCCGTTCCGGGAAAGCCTGGGTCTCGATGCTCGCGCTCGGATCGAGGCGGACATCAGTCAAGCCGGGGACGAGGGGTGCCCGGTGGCCTACCTCGGCTTCGGCAGCATGACCACGAGCGACCCCTCAGGCACGGCAGAACTCTTGGTCGAGTCGGCACTCGCCGCGGGCATCCACCCCGTGTTGGGCAACGGTTGGTCCGGCATGGCGGCCTATGTCCGAGATCGCGACGACGTGACCTTGATTGAAGACGTGCCCCACGACTGGCTCTTCCCTCGATGCGATGTCGTGGTCCATCACGGCGGTGCGGGGACAACCGGCTCGGCTCTGCGCAGCGGAACACCGCAGATCGTCGTCACGCATATGGGCGATCAGCCGTACTGGGGTCAGCGCGTCCATCACCTAGGCGTCGCGCCACCTCCCCTGCGGCGCACGAGGCTGACCGTGCCCAGGCTCACTGCGACGTTGCGCGACGTCACGTCAGGTCAGGGTGCCGAGCGGCGGCGCGTGCGCGCGCGAGAAATTGGCTCGTGGATTGGGGCGGAGAAGGGCGTCGAGCGGGCCGTCTCATTGCTCATATCTGACGCCACCCAGTCACCTGCCTGACGCCCATACTTCACCCTCCCCCTCCCCACATGCACCTCTCCTGCCCTCAGCCGCCGAAGCACCCTCAGAGCCGCTGGCGTTAGCGCGGCTCTGGTCGGACTGACAGCCTGGGGGGTCGCCGCTCCCGAATCCTCAACCGCGGCGCCCGCCGGCACCCGGCTTGCGCAACCCCCGTGGCTAGCACTTCACAGATTTCATCCCCATCGACCCGACGCGCTCTGACCGGGACAAAGTCGTTGTGCCGGAGGGCTGTTCGTGGGAGCCGATCATCTCCTGGGGAGACCCCATCTCCACGGATGCCACCGACTTCGACTTCGACGGCCAAAGCGTTGCGGCGCAGAAGATGCAAGCGGGTTACTTCAAAATCATCATGGTCGCCCATGGCACGACCATCGTTGACGTGGCCCGGCGCAACAGGAGGTCAGCGTCGCGGTTCGACGGATGCCCCGATTCCGATGGCGCCCTGGCGCGCTACGGCATCACCTCCGGTGGTCGCGGGTGGGAGCGCGCGGACTCCCGATCTCGGTGCGCACCGATCCGCACGAGGGCGCCAACGTCCGCGTCGCCGACAGCGGTCACGTGGTGGCCTACTGGAAGATGACGAACGCTTCGACCACCTGTACAAGTTCGTCTCGCGGGACATCTACCGCAAGAGCGATCAACGCCACAACATGTCGTTGCTGTCCGAGAGAGACCTCTACGTCGCGCGGCCCGGTGGTCAATTTGGAAGATAACACCGTGTTGGTTGCGGTGCAGCACCCCTGCGAGGTCGACGGCGCTAGCCTGGCGAATGTCGTGTCGCACTTCCCCTACAACGGCGACGCTCAACCCCGGCCAGCGTGATTCACGTGTTCAAGTCTCGCGCGGGGAGCCCCAGTTGACGTAGCAACGCAGCGCCCCCCTTGGCCCGCTCCGTACCCGCCGGGATCTCGATGGCCAACGGTCGGCCGCTGCTGCGGTGCACCACGATGCCCGGGCCACCCTTGGCGATGAACGCGGTATGCCGAAGCGTCCAGCGCAGGCCCCATCCGCCCCACGCCATCGGGTCGATCTCGGCGCTAGACACGCCCAGGATCTCCTCCGGAGCGACCTGCAAGAGCCTCACCTTCACGACTCCAGACACCATCGACAGTCCCTGGTGATCGATCCTGACTGTGACTGAGGACCAGAGCCACACTGCGGCGCTGAAGCCCAGACCGGCAATGAGTACGGCAACGCTTCCCCACAGCGGGGTCACGCCCACCGAGAGCGCGGTGGCCGCTGCCAAGACGACAGCCCCAAACAAGGCCAACCCGCGCATTCGCGTTGACTGCACGTCCTCCTGCCACACGGTCGGTGGCACCAGGTGGTTCGCGCCGGACCTGCTATTCGGAAGCTCCGATCCGGGCCAGGGCACTCGATCAAGTTCGGGTATCTGCTCCATGAGGATCTCCGGGTCGACGCGCTCGCGGCCATGCAGCACGAAGACGGCCCAGGCCCAGCCTGCAGCGACCAGCAAGGCGACCGGCAGGGTCGCTGCGCCTGGGCCATCGAACTGAGCCGCCACTATGGTGGTGACTCCGCCAGCTGCTACAGCACCACAGATCGATAACAGCACACGCGACGCTGCGGAAGGCACCCACCGGGCCAGCCCCGAGACGAGGGCGGCCACGACCACGGCCAAAACGGTGGCGCTGAGCGCTCGCACGATCCCTGAGGCGGCCTGCTGCGTGGCCGCACCGGTGACCGGCGGCGCGAGCAGTGATCCGATGAGCAGAACGCCGAGCGGCAGCATCGCCGACGCGCCAGCTCGCCTACGCGATGGGCGGCGCGGTCTCATGGCGCCACCCTACGTGGATCGCGGTCGTTGCCCCGGGCGATCTGTCCGCCCTGCGGCACACTATGTGGAGCGGTCTGCGACCCCATCTACCAGGGCGCGCAAGCCTTGGACGGCCGCGGAGTCACCTAACTGGCTCAAGGGGGCCATGGCTCCGGCTGCGACCCTGGCCGTGTGGTTGCGCGCACGATCCATCGCCGGGTGCTTGCGGAGCAGGTGCACAGCCTCGGCAACTTCACCAGGATCGGCGATCGGGCCCTTGAGCAACTGCATCAGGCGATCGTCACCCTCCCCCGCCATGGCTGCGGCATACAACACCGGCAGCGTCATTTTGCCCTCTCGAAGGTCAGTCCCCGGCGTCTTGCCCGACTCGGCCGCGTCTGAGGAGATGTCGAGCAAATCATCAGCCAACTGAAAGACCACGCCTAGTTGCTCCCCAAAGTCCGTCAGCGCGATGACGGTCGCGCGGTCGGCCCCACCGAACATGGCGCCGTAGCGTGCGGCTGTTGCGATCAGCGATCCTGTTTTATCGGCTAGCACCGAGACGTAGTGTGCGATCGGCTCGACATTGGCCGCAGGAGGTCGCTCCTCGCGGATTTGACCGGCGCACAACCTGATGAAGGTCTCCGCCTGAATTTTCACGGCCTCCGAGCCCAGGTCAGCAATCACCGAAGATGCGGTGCCGAACAACAGGTCACCGACCAGGATTGACGTGGCGTTGCCGTAGCGCAGGTTGGCGCTCTGCACTCCCCGACGCAGCTCGGCTTCGTCCATGACGTCGTCGTGGTACAGCGAGGCGAGGTGGGTCAACTCGACTCCGACTGCTGCATCGATGACCTGGTCGTTGATCCCGTCCGCGACTTGGGCACACAACAGGGTGAGCATCGGCCGGAATCGCTTGCCGCCTGCATTCGACAGGTGGCCAGCTGCTTCGGCTATGAACGGATCGTCGTGATCGACCACCTCCCGCAGACGCCGGTCGACGTGCCCCAAACCGTCGCTCAGGCGCTGCTGCATCTTCTCGTCTGCACCTGGGAGAAGGGGTGGCGCGAGGCCCATCAGCGGATGAACTGTGAGGCCTGCTGAGCCAATTCGAGCATGGGCGATGGCATCACACCGAGTCCGAGGGTGACCAACAAGCCAATGGCGACTGCGAATGTCGTCATTGCCGAGGGTTCAACGGCCACGGTGTCGCCAGTGCGCTCACCGAAATACATCGTTACGATCACCCGGAAGTAGACGTATGCGGTCACAGCACTGGCCAGGACTCCGATCACCGCCAGCCATGCACCGTCATTGGCGACCGCTGCCGAGAAGACCGCGAACTTGCCGGTGAAGCCAGAGGTGAGGGGGATTCCGGCAAAGGCCAGCAGCAGGAAGCTGAACGCCGCCGCGACCCAGGGGCTGGTCTTGGCCAGACCCGCCCACTGCGAGACATGGGTGGCCTCGGTGCCCGCCGAACGGACCAAGGTGACCAGCGCAAAAGCGGGGATGGTCATGAAGCCGTAGGCCGCTAGATAGAAGATCGTGCCCGATACGCCCGCTGAGTCCAGAGCGAGGAATCCCACCAGAATGAAACCCGCGTGCGCTATGGAGGAGTAGGCCAAGATGCGTTTGACATCGTTCTGCCCCACCGACATGACGGCACCGACCACCATGGTGATCGCGGCCACGACAGCCAAGATTGGCTGCCATTCCAACCTGGCCGATTCTCCGGCCACATAGAAGACGCGCAGCATGGCGCCGAAGGCCGCAACTTTGGTGCAGGCAGCCATGAAGCCGGTGACGGGGGTCGGGGCGCCCTGATAGACATCTGGGACCCAGGCGTGGAACGGCACGGCGCCGACCTTGAACAACAATCCGGTCGCGATCAACAACAGCCCGGGCATGAGCAAACCATCCATGCCGATCTCGCTACTAATCGAGGCGGCGATCGCATCGAAGCGCATGGAGCCGGCATAGCCGTAGACCAGGGTCGCGCCGTACAAGAAGAAGGCCGAGGAGAACGCACCGAGCAGGAAGTACTTCAACGAGGCCTCTTGCGAGAGCAACCGCCGACGGCGGGCGAGGCCACTCATCACGTACAGAGGCAACGACAGGACTTCCAAAGCGATAAACATGACCAGAAGGTCATTGGCCATCGTGAAGAGCATCATGCCGCCGATGCCGAACAGCGTCAGCGGATAGATCTCGGTCGTGGTGGCGCCGAGTTTGGTCGCAAGCGATTCTTCCGCTGACCCGGGCACGGACACTCCAGCCTGGGTGAACGCGTCCGGCGCCGCACCGCCGAAACGTTCACTCATCACGAGCACGCCGATGAACGACAGCGACAGGATCAAGCCCTGTAGCACCAGCGCTGGGCCGTCGTTCGCGACTGCGCCGGCCGCAGTCAGGCCCTGATGGTCTGGGCCCACCACGATGACCGTTCCCAGCGCAAGCGCAAGTGCCGCCAACGTCAACGGCAACTGAATCGGGAAGCGGCGGGCCCGTCCGGCGAACCCTTCAACCGCCACACCCAGCAGCCCGCCGACGAAGACGATCAGCATCGGCGCCAAGGCCACATAGTCGATCTCGGGAGCAGTGAACTCCATCAGTCCTCACTCCCCTCGGCAGTGCCAGCGGTCCCGCCGGTAGGTGCCGGGTCGCTCACCCCGACATTTTGCAACGTGGTCGTGACTGCTGGCTCAAGGACGTCCAGCACCGGCTTCGGATAGAACCCGAGCACGAGGAAGGCGGCGATGAGTGGAGCGACCACGAACTTCTCGCGCAGGCTCATGTCGGGGGTGCCCGCGAACGCTTCCGGTGCTGGGCCTGTTGCCACCTTCTGATACATGAGCAAGATGTAGAGCGCGGCGAGGATGACGCCCATCGTGCCGACTACGGAGAAGATCGGGTAGGTCTGGAAGACCCCGATGATGACCATGAACTCAGAGACGAACGAGTTCAACCCGGGCAGCGCCAGACCAGAGAGTCCCGCGACCAGCAGCGACCCGGCGATTAGCGGCGTCACTCGCTGCCAGCCGCCGAAGTCTGCGAGGTCGCGCGACCCGCGTCGCTGCACCAACATGGCGGCGACCAAGAAGAGCGCGGCGGTGGTGAACCCGTGGTTGACCATGTAGAGCGTCGACCCGGTCTGACTCACGGTCGTCACGGCAAAGATGCCCAGCACGATGAAGCCGAAGTGGCTGATCGACGTGTAGGCGATCAGCCGCATCATGTCGCGCTGTCCGATAGCCAACACAGCTCCGATGAGGATCGACAGGACGGCGAGCGTCATGACAACCGGGGTCGCCCACTGGCTTGCGCCGGGGAAAAGCTGCAAGCAGAACCGGATCATGCCGAAGGTGCCAACCTTGTCGAGCACGCCGACCAAGAGCACAGACGTTGCCGGTCGAGCCTCGCTGGCGGCGTGCGGCAGCCAGGTGTGGACCGGCCACATCGGCGCCTTGATCGCAAAAGCGATGAAGAAGCCGATGAAGAGCAGCCGCTCGACAAGCGTGCTCATCTCCAGGCCGGTGAGATTCTCGATGAGGAATCCATCGGCGCCGCCTGGGCCTTGCAGGTAGACGGCGATGACGGCCACCAGCATGATCAATCCGCCGAGGAGCGAATAGATCAAGAAGCTTGTAGCCGCTTTGGCTCGGCCGGCCCCGCCGAAGGACCCGATCAGGAAATACACCGGGATCAACATCGCCTCGAAAAAGACGTAGAAAAGGAAAACATCGGTCGCGGCGAAGACCCCAATCATGAAGGCTTCCAGCACCAACATCAGCGCAAAGTAGGTCTGCTGCCTGCGTCCCTGCTCGACCGGGACGTCGTCCCAGGCCGCGAGCAGACAGATCGGCACCAAGATCACGCCGAGCAAGACCATGGTCAGCGCGATGCCGTCCAGGCCGAGCGCGAAACTCACCCCGAACTGCGGAATCCAGGAGTAGACCTCAACCAGTTGGAACTGCGTGTCCGCACCGACGTTGAACTGCAAGGCGGCGAGTATGCCGACTACCAAGGTCAGGAGCGAGACGCCGAGGGCTACTTCGCGCACCCGCGCAAAGCCCTTGGGCAAAAGGGCGACAGCCGCGCCACCGATGAGCGGCACCACCAACAGCACGGTCAGCCAGGGGAAGTCACTCATCACTGCATCACCAGCACTGCGGCCACGATCACGACGATGCCGACAAGCATTGTCATCGCATAGGAGCGGACAAACCCGGTTTGGGTCCTTCGCAGCGTGTCAGACAGGAGAGCGACACCGCCTGTGGTTTTGCCGACCAGTCCGCCATCGACGAGGTCGCGGTCCGCCGCAGCGGTAATATCGACCATCCCCTGACCGGGAGAACGAAGGAACACCTCGTTGAAGTCGTCCTGGAAAAGGTCTCTACGAGCGGCGCGGGTCACAAAGGTTCCCTCAGGCGCAGTCTGCGGCACGTCGTCCTTCCAGTACATCTTATAGGCCAGCCCCGCTCCGAGGACAACCAGGGTCAGAGTGAGGGCGATGATCAGCCAGATCGCCAGCACAGGTTCTTCATGTGCCTCGGGACCGAAGACCGGCTCCAGCCAACTCTCCAGGAGCCCGGTGGGCCCAAGAGCCAGACCCATGAAGATCGACCCCAACGCGAGCACCATCATCGGCACTGTCATCGTCAACGGCGACTCGTGGGGGTGCTGATCATCGGTCCAGCGAGCCTTGCCGTGGAAGGTCATGAAGAAGAGTCGCGACATGTAGAACGCCGTCACTCCGGCGCCCACGAGCGCCGCGGTGCCGAAGACCCACGGCTGCCATCCCTCGCCGACGAAGGCAGCCTCGATGATCTTGTCCTTGGACCAGAACCCAGCAAAGGGTGGCACGCCCAAGATCGCCAGCCACCCCATCATGAACGTGATCCAGGTGATCTTCATCGCGCCGTTCAAGCCACCGAACCGGCGCATGTCGACTTGATTGCTCATCCCGTGCATGACCGAGCCCGCACCGAGGAACATGCCGGCCTTGAAGAAGCCGTGCGTGAAGAGGTGGAAGATGGCAAAGACGTAGCCGATCGGCCCCAACCCGGCGGCCAGCATCATGTAGCCGATTTGGCTCATGGTCGAGGCCGCGAGGGCCTTTTTGATGTCGTCCTTGGCGCAGCCCACGATCGCGCCATAGAGCAGCGTGACCGCTCCCACAGAAGCTACTGCGAGACGTGCGTCGGGTGTGAGGTCATAGATCGCTTGGCTGCGGACCACGAGGTAGACGCCTGCGGTCACCATGGTCGCGGCGTGAATCAGTGCAGACACCGGCGTCGGGCCGGCCATGGCGTCACCCAGCCACGACTGCAGCGGGAACTGCGCTGACTTACCGCATGCCGCCAGCAGCAACAGCAGCCCGACGGCGAGCAGGGTGCCCTGGCTCATCGAGGCGGCTTCACCATGCACGGTGGCGAAGTCGAGGGCGCCCAGGCTGGAGAACAGCACTGCCATCGCAGTGATCAGCCCGACATCACCAATCCGGTTGACGACGAACGCCTTGTTGGCTGCACTGGCGAACTCCGGGTTGTAGTTCCAGAAGCCGATAAGCAGGTAGGAGGCAAGGCCCACGCCTTCCCACCCGACGAAGAGCAGCAAGTAGGAGTCCGCGAGCACCAAGATCAGCATCGCCGCAACGAAGAGGTTGAGGTAAGCGAAGAAGCGGCGCTTGTCTTTGTCATGAGACATGTACCCCAGGGAGTACACGTGGATGAGTGAGCCGACGAAGGTGATCAGCATGACGAAGGCCAAGGACAGCGGATCGAGCAGTAGCCCGACGTTGACGCTGAGGCTGCCCGCGGAGACCCAGTCCCACAACTGAACTGACAGCGCGCGTTCCTCTTCCGGCATACCGGCAAGTTGGACGATCATCGCGACGCCGACACCAAAACTTGCCCACGACAGGCCCACCGCAAGAGCGGGACCCCAACTATTGGTGGCTTTGCCGCCGATCAGCAGGATGGCGGCGCCGAGCAGCGGCAGGGCGATCATCAGCCAGCCGAACGCAGCGAACCCGCTGGCCTCGGACGCGCGCACGGCGCTCGGGTCGGAGAGGGCGAAGCCGACGCTAGTGGAAAGCACAGACACTCAGCCCGCTCCTTACAGTTTCAAGAGGTTGGCGTCGTCAACGGATGCGGAGCGACGGGCACGATAGATGGACATGATGATGGCCAACCCGACAACGACCTCGGCCGCTGCCACCACCATCACAAACAGCGCATAGACCTGCCCGTCCAGAGTTCCGTGCATCCGGGAGAACGTGACCAGCGAAAGGTTGCACGCGTTGAGCATGAGTTCGACACCCATGAACACGACGATCGTGTTGCGGCGGGTCAGCACCACGAGAGCGCCGATCGTGAACAGGATGGTTGACAAGTAAATGTAGGCAGCCAGCGTCACGACGACGTTCCCCCTTCCCGGTGATGCTCGGAATCTGGAACAAGGTCGGCATCGATCGCGCCGGCGTCACCCCCGTTGTCGCTGATGGCGTCGTACGCAGCCTCAGTGCTGGCCGAATACCCCGTGGGAGAGGCGACCTGGCCCCGCGCAACCAGCACCCGGGGGACGGATTCGTTGGTGGGGGTCCCGTCCGGTAGCAAAGCTGGAGTATCAGCCGCATTGTGCCGTGCGTACACGCCAGGATTCGGCCGTCCCGAGAGCCATTTGCCGGTGGCAACTGTTTGGTCCGAACGGTTCCGTTGCGAAATATGTGGGGTGAGCCGCTCGTGGTGCGCAAGCACCATCGCGCCCATCACGGAGATGACCAGCAACGTACCCAAGACCTCGAACCCGAAGACCTGCCGGGTGAAAATCTCACGGGCCAACGCTGTGATCGATCCTTCTTCTTGGACTGCTTCTAGGCCCACTGGGTCGCCATACTCGACCGTCGCTAGTCCGGCGATGATCACGGCGGCGAACACGCCGCCAAAGGCATAGGCAAAGATTCGCTGGCCGGGCAGGGTCTCCACAAGCGAATCCGAGGAGTCCACGCCGACGAGCATGACGACGAAGAGGAACAGCATCATGACCGCGCCCGAATACACAAAGACCTGGATCACGCCCACGAACTCAGCGTCCTGGGCGATGTAGAAGACTCCGAGCCCGATCATCACCAGAGCGGTCGACATGGCGCCGTGCACGGCCTTGTGCGCAAACAACAGTCCTAGCGCGCCGAGGATGGTGGCCGGCCCGAGAACCCAAAAGAGGAGTGCTTCACCGCCGCTCACCGGTATACCTCCTGCGCGCTGTCGTGTTCCTCCACGGCATCATCGTGATGCTCACGAGCGGCAACATAGTCCTGTTGTGACTGGGTCGGGGCGGTGATGAGGCCCTTGTAGTAGTCACTGTCGTCAGTGCCTTCGGCCATCGGCATCGGCGGGGTGAGCATACCCTCGCGCAGCGGTGCAAGGAGTTGATGCTTCTCGTAGATGAGCGGCGCCCGCTCGCTGTCGGCGAGCTCGTACTCATTGGTCATCGTCAGCGCCCGAGTGGGGCAGGCCTCAATGCACAAACCGCAGAAGATGCACCGCAGATAGTTGATCTGATAGACGCGTCCGTACCGCTCACCGGGGGAAAATCTTGCCTCATCGGTGTTATCGGCACCTTCGACCAGGATGGCGTCGGCGGGGCATGCCCAAGCGCACAACTCGCAACCGATGCACTTCTCCAAGCCGTCGGCATACCTGTTGAGTTGGTGTCGGCCATGAAACCTGGCTTGAGTGGGACGAG
>JBBSNC010000017.1:0-20500 GCA_038232855.1 Actinomycetales bacterium | reverse complement strand
TTGCCACGGTCGGACTCGTACTGCTCGGCCGGGTGCACGATGCCGTAGGTCTTGATGAACGCCTCACCCGTACGAGCCTTGACGTGGGCACGAGTGCGCTGGTGCGGGTGGAATCGGGCGATGTCGGACTGCGACACATCGATCTCGCTGTATCCCTGCGTCATCCACTCGGCCACCGCGCGGCCTACCCCGGGACCTTCCTTGATCCAGACGGCCGCGGCAGACCACAAACCCTTGACCTCTGGGGTTTCGCCGAGGACCGGTGATCCGTCCGGGGTCAGCGACAGCAGACCGTTGATGGCGTAACGGATCTCGGCGCCTTCAGCGCCGAGCAGCTCCGGCATCAGCTCGAACGCCTGCTCCAACTGCGGGTCGAAGTCATCGGAGGTGAAGGGCATCTCGGTGGGCGAAAGTTTGGACGCCTCGATCGAGGGGATGTCTTCGGGATCGTGCAGGATCGCCCGGTGGGCATAGGAGCCTACCTCCATGTCTGCCCCGTGCTGACGCTCGTAGCAGAAGGTGTCCATGTCGCGGATGATCGGGTAGCTGATCTCGCCGTCGCTTTCAGCGAGCAGCGGCACTGGTCCGACGCTGATCATCTGGTGCACGGCTGGGGTCAGCGGGATCTTCGCGCCGGCCATCGCCGCCACCTTGGGGCTCCACACGCCGCAGGCGATCACCACGTATTCGGCTTCGATGTCTCCCCCGCTGGTGCGGACAGCCTTGATGCGTCCCTGCTCCACGTCGAGTCCGAGCACCTCAACCGTGGGGACGACGGTCAATGCGCCGGTCTCCAGGGCGCGCTCACGCATGATGGTCCCCGCCCGGAGTGAGTCGACGACGCCGACGCTCGGGGTCCAGAAGGCGCCGAGGATCAGCGAGGGGTCGAGGTAGGGCACCTTCTCGACGACGTGCTCAGGGGAAACCAACTCGGCTTCGATCCCCCAGGCCTTGGCCGAAGACATCCGCCGACGCAGTTCTTCCATCCGCGCTTCCGTGCGCGCCACCTCATAACCGCCCGGTTGCACCATCACGCCCATCTCGGCGTACTGCTCCATGCTGTCCAACGTCAAATCGGTGATCTCCCGCGAGTGGTCGACCGGGAAGATGAAGTTGGAGGCATGGCCCGTCGAGCCACCCGGGTTCGGTAACGCTCCCTTGTCGATCTGAACGATGTCGGTCCAACCCAACCGAGCGAGGTGATGGACAAGGCTGTTGCCGACAATGCCTGCACCGATGACAACTACTGTGGCGGAGGATGGAACCGTGGCCATGGATGGCAACCCTTCGGGAGACGCACAAGCGATGGTGGATGCCGCTGCGCACTATGGTGTTGCGCTATATGCAACGCAGTGCGCTATACGGCACAGTTGATTCTGCTCTTGGCTACGGGTCCGTGTCAACTCGCGACACGTAGGTCAACCCCGCGCAGGTCAACCCCCGTGCGCAGGTCAAATCCCGCACGCATCAGTGGCCCCCCGCGCACGGCGGGGGGCCCACTGATCACACGTTGCTGAGATGCCACCTATTCGCTAGACGACTCCCGGTGCTTGGAGATCGAGGCGTCAACGTCTTTCCGGCTCGCGCCCAACTCTTCATAGAGCGCGGTGTAAACGCCCTCGGGCACGGTGGAGACCACCGGCTCCTCGCGGAGTTGCCTGATGAGTTGCACGGCAACTGCGATGAGTAGGAACAAGAACGGAACCGCAATCACGACGGCTGCCTTCTGGATAGCACCGAGCCCGCCAGCCAGCAACAAGGCAATTGCTGTGAGGGCGATCATCGCGCCCCACAGCAACACCACGTTGCGGTGCGGGTTTATGTTGCCCTTCGAGGAGAGCATCCCGAGCACGACCGAAGCCGAGTCTGCGCTGGAGACGAAGAAGAACGTGATCAGCAACACGATGATCGTGGCCGACACCGCACTCAGTGGCAGCGTGTCGAGCATCGTGAACAGACGGTCTTCGTTACTCGGCGCTGCGCTGATGTCGGTGCCGTTGCGCTGCAAGTCGATCGCCGTTCCACCCAGGATCGAGAACCACACAGCACTGACCAAGGTCGGCACCAAGAGCACACAGACCACAAACTGGCGGATGGTGCGACCGCGCGAGATGCGAGCGATGAAGGTACCAACGAAGGGTGCCCAGGACATCCACCAGGCCCAGTAGAACAACGTCCAACCCTGTAGCCACTCCTGGCCGCCATATACGCCGGTCCGGAAACTCATCGGGATGATCCCGGTGCCGTAGTTGCCGACAGTCTCCACGAAAGTGTTCACGATGACCAACGTTGGCCCGAGCACCAGCACGAACAGCGCCAGCAAACCGGCCAAGCCCATGTTGATGTTGCTGACGATCTTGATTCCCTTGCCGACGCCACTCACGGCCGAAACCGCAAAGGCCACGGCCAGGCAGAGGATCACGATGATGGCGACCGTATTGCTCTTGGTGATCCCGTAGGCGGCATTCAGCCCACTATTGATCTGCAGTGCGCCGAACCCCAGGGACGTCGCCGCACCGAAGACCGTGATGAAGATGGCGAAGGTGTCGATGGCCCGCCGGGCCACCGAGTCGACCGGCATATGTGGCAGGACGATCGAACTGAGCAGGTTGGGGTTGCCCTTGCGGAACGTGGTGTAGGCCAACGCGAGCCCGACCAGGGCATACAGCGACCAGGGGTGCAGACCCCAGTGAAAGATGGTGTACTGCATCGCCAGTCCAGCGGCTGCTTCAGAGCCCGGCTCAGCCAGATCCAATGGCGGGGCGAGGAAGTGCGACAGCGGCTCGGAGGCTCCGAAGAAAACCAGGCCGATGCCCATTCCAGCGGCAAACATCATGGCGAACCAGGACACCGTAGTGAACTCTGGTCGCTCGTCGTCCGTTCCTAGGCGGATCCGGCCATACCGGCTGAACGCCAGTGCCAAAACCACCACGACAAAACCGGCACCGGCCATGATGAAGGCCCAGCCAGCGAATTTCGTGACGTAGTTGAGGCCAGCGTCCGCAGCAGCCTGCAAGTTGTCTGGCAGGAAACCCCCCAGGCCGCGAAGGCGACGACGAGGGCCAGCCCCCCACCGAACACCACCTTGTCGATGGAATCCAATGCATTGGCCGGTGTCGGAGCGTCAGCAGCCCCGCTATCGGGGGAGTCCTTGCGCGTAGTCGTTGACATGTGTGCTCCCGTTCCGACCCGCTCTAGGGACCACAGGTGGGGACGCCGGCCCCTGAACCGAGAAGATTGGGCGGCTATCCCCGCTCAATCACGGAAGTCGGAACACATGCGCTGTGCGTGAATATAGAGTGGGTGCAGTTGACAACCGTGTCAAGGATTGTGTGCGGTGTTGCGCGATACGCACCAGCGCTCAGTCGATAGTCGCAGGCTTTGGTCTCGCGGCGCCCAATCGATCGGATGCCTGTGCCGCAGCATCGATGACCAGTGGAACAAGAATGTCAATGCGGTCGGCGTCTATCCGAAACGAAGGCCCTGAGACGCTCAATGAGGCGATCACATCGCCGTGAGCGTCGCGGACCGGCGCCGCAACGGCGCTCAACCCCACTTCCAGCTCGTCGATGGCCACTGCATAACCCTGCTGTCGCACCACGTCCAGTTGGCTGCGCAACTGCGTCCGCGACGTCACCGTGTGCGGCGTGAACTCCAGCAACCGCGGCACGTGATGGGACACCTGCTGGACGTCGAGTTCGCTGAGCAGGACCTTGCCGTTGGAGGTGGCATGCAGCGGGATGTGCTGTCCCACCCAGTTGTGCGACTGCAACGCCGATGGCCCAGCCACTTGATCGATATACAGCGCAGAAGTCTCCGACAAGATCGCGAGATTGACCGTCTCCCCGGTGGCGGCGGCCAAAGCCCGTTCGATGGGCCGGGCCTCCTGCACCACATCGAGACGTGCACTGGTCGCTCCGGCCAGACGCACGATGCCCAGTCCCAAGCGGTACTTGCCGCGGTCTGCATGCTGCTCGACCATTCCGTGTGCCTCTAGCGTGGCGACCAAACGAAAGACGGTGCTCTTATGCACCCCCAACTCCCTGGCCAGTTCACTCACACCGGACTCGCCAGAGCGCGCGAGGATGGTCAGGACGGTCAGCGCCCGATCAACTGACTGCACCCCGGAAGGCGTGCCGGATTCCGTGGACATATTCGTCAGGCTAGCGCATCACGTGTTGCGTATCGCACAATACGTCCTGTTCTACGCAACAACCCGACTGGGTTGCGCGAGCTCACCGTCAAGGGAGAAAACATGCCTACGCGCTCCGATGATGTCCAGTATGTCGTCACCATTGCTAGCCCCGATCGATCCGGCTTAGTGCATGCCGTCACTGGGTTGTTAGTGCAATACGACGGGAACATCGTGGAGAGCCAGCAGTACCACGACCTCGCTGCTGATCGCTTCTTCATGCGGGTTGCCTTCCAGATCCCCGCAGACGGAGCAACCATGGAGGAACTGCGAGCAGCCTTCGCGGCCATCGCAACGCCGTTCGAGATGACCTGGAATCTCTGGGACGCTGGGGCGCCCTATCGCACGCTGGTCATGGTCTCCACCGGGGGGCACTGCCTGAACGATCTGCTCTTTCGGTGGAGTCGCGGCGCGCTGCAGATCGACCTCGCCGTCGTGGTCTCCAACCACACCGTCCTCGAGCCTTTGACCCGCTCCTATGACTTGGACTTCCACCACATCCCGGTGAGCGCCGAAAACAAGTCCGCTGCGGAGGCGCAACTGATGGGGTTGGTCGACTCATTGGACATCGACTTGGTGGTGCTGGCCCGCTACATGCAGGTCTTCACAAACGAGACGTCGCGCGCGCTGTCGGGCAAAGCCATCAACATCCACCACTCGTTCTTGCCGAGCTTCAAGGGTGCCCGTCCCTATGGCCAGGCCTTTGATCGGGGGTCAAGTTGGTGGGCGCCACAGCCCACTACGTGACCGGCGATCTGGATGAAGGTCCCATCATCGAGCAGGACGTCATGCGCGTGGACCACCGGCTCGACGAAAGGGAACTCGCAGCGGCTGGTCGAGACGTGGAGAGCCAAGTGTTGGCCCGCGCCATTCGGTGGCACAGCGAGAGCCGAGTGCTGCTGAATGGCACTCGGACGGTCGTGTTGCGTTGAGAGGCCAATGCGTCTCAGCGCAACACGACGACCCACCTATCAGTGACCGAAGGCTCAGTCGCCGAGTTCGGTCCTGCGGCGGCTGACGTACTCCTGTAGCTCGGCCACGATCGACTCGTCCAACGCGGGTTGCTGGTACTCCTCGATGCGCTTGGCGAAGATCGCGCTCATCCGGCCAGCAGTATCGATGCCGCCCCCTCTGCTCCAGCGCTCGAAGTTCTCAGACGAAGACAGCATCGGCCGGTAGAAGCACGTGCGGAAGCGCTCCATCGTGTGCATAGCGCCGAGGAAGTGACCGCCGTGGCCCACCTCTTGGTGAGCACCGAAGGCCAGGGTGTCTTCGTTGATCTCCAGCGGCGTGAACTCGGCCTGCAGCATCTGGATCAATTCCACATCCATCACATACTTCTCGAAACACGCAACAAGCCCGCCCTCGAGCCATCCCGCCGAATGCATCACAAAGTTGGCGCCGGCCAAGAAGGTCGGCAGCATCGTCATCAGCGCTTCATACCCCGCCTGAGCATCAGGCACCTGCGATGAAGTCAGCCCCCCACCGGAGCGGAACGGCAGATTGAAGTGGCGGGCAATCTGACCGGTACACAACAGGCCGATGCCGGACTCCGGTGTGCCGAAGGAAGGCGAGCCAGACTGCATGTCGATGTTTGACAGGAAGGAGCCGAAGACGACGGGGGTGCCGGGGCGGATCAGCTGTGCGAGCGCGATGCCGGACAGCGCCTCGGTGATCTGCTGCACCAGCGCGGCGGGGATGGTGACCGGCGACATGGCACCCATCAAGATGAAGGGTGTCAGGATCACCGGCTGTCCGGCCCCGGCATAGGCGAACAAGGACTCCAACATCCGCTCGTCCCAGCGCAGCGGGCTGTTGCAGTTGATCAACGAGATCGAGACCGGCGCCTTCTCGATGACGTCCCGACCGCCGAAGAGGATGGAACCCATGGCGATGGTGTCTTCGGCGTTGACGCCGGAGACGACGTTGCCCATGTAGATCTTGTCCGTGAAGGTCTGCAGGGCGTACGTCATGTCCAAGTGGCGTGAATCCAGCGGCGTGTCGTTGGGCTCACACACGACCCCGCCGGCGGAGTCCATCACGCTAAAGGACTGAGCCAACTTGGCGAAGCGCTGGAAGTCATCCATCGTTGCGTCTCGTCGCACTGCCCCCTCGCGCACGAACGGTGGGCCGTAAACCGAGCTGAACACCATCGAGTCGCCACCGATGTGCACGTTGTTGGCGGGGTTGCGAGCGTGGATGTCGAACTCTTTGGGGGCCTTCTCCACCTGAGCGAGCACAAACTCGGGGTCGAGGAACACTGTCTGCCCCTCGATCTTCTGCCCGGCTTGACGGAACAGCTCTAGGGCCGTCTCGCTGTCGAATTCGACGCCGATCTCGGTAATGAGTTTGCGCCACCCCTTGTCGAGTTGAGCCATGGCGTCCTGGCTCAAGATTTCATAGCGGGGCATGGTGTTGCGGAACATCGGGACCTCCACGAAGCGGTGACGGTGTGGGTCGGAGTCGTATGTGCTTGACCCTGGGTGATTTGCCTTCTAGCCTCACCTTATGGAACCGAGTTCTATCATATGAAACCTCAGGAATCACCCCTGGACGCCTCGACAGGCGCTAGCGGGGGCACCCAGGCGGTGGATAGGGCGGCTGCGTTGATAGACGCCGTGATCCACTCGGACACTCCGGTCGCCTCCAGCGAGCTCAGCGAAGCGCTCGGTTTGGCTCGCTCGACAACCTCGAGGATGCTCGCTGCCTTGGAGCGGACCCACCTGCTGGAGCGTCGCCCCGATGGGCTGTATGTCGGCGGCCAGCTCTTCGCCCTCTACGCCGCCCTGCATGACCCCTGGCCACAAGTCGCCCGGCTCGCTGAGCCGGTGCTCCAGGCCGTGTCTCGCAACTGCGGTGAGACCGTGCACCTGGGGGTTGCTCGCGCCGATCATGTCTTCTACATCGCCCAGGTCGAATCGACATACCTGCTGCGAGCGCGTGACTGGAACGAGGTGGACGTGCCTGTTCACTGCAACTCCTTGGGCAAGATTCTCTGCGCCTACGGCGCGCTCCCCCTTCCAACCGGGCGCCTTGACCAACTGACTCCAGCCACTCGCACCCGGACTCAGTTGAGCAAAGAACTCGAGGGCATACCGAAAAGCGGGTTCGCCACCTCCGTCGATGAACTCGAGATCGGACTCTCCGGACTCGCTGCCCCCGTGCTGGGCTTGGACGGCACGGTCATCGCAGCTCTGGGCGTCTCGGGCCCGACCGCACGATTGCAACCGCATCTCGACGACATCGGCGAGATGTTGGCCCACGAGGGCACGCAACTCGCAGCTCTACTCCGCACCCCCACCCACAAGAAAGGTGCCGCATGACCCCCGAGGAAATCCTCCAGCGGCTCTACGACGAAACGCTGGTTGGCAACGCCCCCGAGGTCCTTGACCTCACCCGAGTCGCCTTGGAGATGGGGATGGAGCCCCAGTCGCTCCTCTTCGACGCGCTCATTCCCTCCCTGGAGGAGGTCGGTGCTCGCTTCGAGCGCGGAGACTTCTTCGTCCCGGAGATGCTGATCGCTGGTCGTGCCATGGCTGGCGCGATGGCGGTGCTGCGGCCCCTCCTGGCTGAGACCGGTGTCCAAACCGTCGGCAAGTTCTTGATGGGCACCGTCAAGGGCGATGTGCACGACATCGGCAAGAACCTGGTCAACATCATGCTCGAAGGGGCTGGCTTCGAGGTCATCGACCTCGGGGTCCAAGTCGCCCCCGAGAAGTTCGTTGAGAAGATCATCGAGCACGAGCCGGACATCGTCGGGATGTCGGCGTTCCTCACCACCACGATGCCGATGTTCAAGGCCAACATGAATGCCTTGCAGAAGGCGGGCATCAGGGACCAGGTCATCGTCATGGTCGGTGGCGCACCGGTGACGCAGGAGTATGCCGATGCCGTCGGCGCAGATGGTTACGCGGCCGATGCCTCGGCCACTGTCAAGCGTGCCAAGGCCCTGCTCTTCGAGCGTCGATCGCTGGTTAACGCATGAGCGCCGAACTTCGCGAAACCCGCCTGCGCTCCGCCAGCAAGGAGGTCGTGCTCGGCCACCGTCGTCCCTTCGTGCTGATCGGCGAGCGGATCAACCCGACCGGTCGCAAGGTCTTCCAAGAGCAGCTTCGCGCGGGCGACCTTTCGGCCATCGAGCGTGACGTCATCGCCCAAGTCGAGGGCGGCGCCAACGTCTTGGACGTCAACATGGGCGTGCCGCTGACAGATGAGCCCGAGTTACTCGACAAGGCGATCCGCTTGGTCCAGAGCGTGACGGACCTCCCGGTGTGCATCGACTCCTCGGTTGTCGAGGCCCTCGAAGCCGGCCTGGCCGCATACGAAGGCCGTGCCCTGGTCAACTCGGTCACTGCTGAGGATGACCGGATGGCGTTGATCCTGCCGTTGGTCAAGAAGTACGACGCCGCGATCATCGCGTTGCCGAACGACGCCGAAGAGATCCCGATGGAAGCCGACCGCCGCCTGGAACTGGTCGAGCACATTGTCCAGACGGCGACCACGGAGTACGGCATCGCTATCGAGGACATCGTGATCGACCCGTTGGCCATGCCGATCGGTGCGGATCAGCAAGTCGTGAACGTCACGATGGACACCATGCGTCGAATCCGCGAGAAGTACGGCTTGAACATGACCTGTGGTGCCTCGAACGTCTCCTTTGGTATGCCGGATCGGCACACCATTGGCGCAGCGTTCCTGCCGATGGCCATGACCGCGGGTTTGACCAGCGCCATCATGGACACACGGACGCCGCAGATCGTGTCTGGAGTCAAAGCTGCCGATTTGCTGTTGGGCAACGACGAGTGGGGTTCGGCCTGGATTTCGGCACACCGTAAGCGTCAGGCCGCCACCGCGTGAGGGATAGCGTTGCCCGTCCCATTCCGAGATCTACCAGTAGTAAGTAGCCCCGCATGAATCGTGAGCCAATCCGCAATATACCCGACATCGAGATGTCGACCCTGGGTCGCGAAGGCCTGATTGATCCACTCGACGACGGCCTGCGGGTGCCCCACGACGCTGCGAGCAGAGTTGAGTTGTCGTTTACCCCATCGGGGCGCAGCGTGCGCGTCCCGACCGGGGTGACCGTCTTCGACGCGGCCAGTTGGAACGGGATCGCGATCGACTCCACCTGCGGTGGCCACGGCACGTGCAAGAAATGCAAAGTCCGGGTGCTGGATTCAGCAGCCCCGATCCACCGCCTCGACATTCGCTCCTTCAGCCAGGAGCAGTTGTACGACGGATGGAGATTGGCGTGCCTCGCCCAGGCGATCCGCAACGTCGAGGTCGAGGTGCCGCCGCTGACCACCCGGCCCAAGGCCGCCACCGTTGGCGTCGGCCGCCAGGTCATCCTGCGGCCAGCTTTGCAGAAGCGCCACATCAAGATGGAAGCCCCTAGTCTGCAGGATCAGCGCACCGACCTGCAGCGCATCCGCGACGCCATCCCCGACCTGCGCCTGGTGCCCGATCTGGCCGCGCTGCGGCGGATTCCCAGCGTGCTTCGAGAAGCGGACTACAAGGTCACTGCTGTCATCGTGGATGAAGCCCTCATCGACATCGAGCCTGGTGACACCTCGGCTCGCACCTTCGCGATCGCCTTCGACCTCGGCACCACGACAGTGGTGGCGACCCTGCTCGACACCTCGACCGGCACGCCCGCTGGTGTGGCGTCCATGCTGAACAAACAGCAGCCCTTCGGCGCTGACGTGATCACCAGGATCAGCGCGACGATGATGGACCCGGAGGCTGCCGGGAGGTTGCGGCGCCTGGCTCAGGAGACGTTAGGTGAGCTGGTCGGGGACGTCTTGGCGCAGGCCGACGTCGAGCCACACGAGGTGTATGAGGTGGCGTTGGCCGGCAACGCCACGATGACCGCACTTGTCCTGGGCATCGACCCCGAACCTCTCGGTGTCGCACCGTTCGTGATGTCCTCCGCCAGTGTGCCCATCTTCCTGGCCTCCGAGTTGGGTCTGAGCCTCAACCCGCAGGCTCGGGCGAGTGTCTTTCCTGCTCTCGGCGCCTATGTCGGAGGGGACATCGTCTCCGGCATGTTGGCCACCGGAATGGACCGGGACAAGCGCACCCGACTCTTCATCGACGTCGGCACCAACTGTGAGATCGTGCTGAGCGACGGTTATCAGATCGTCTCGACCGCAGCGCCGGCCGGGCCCGCGTTCGAGGGCGGAGCGATCCGCTGCGGGATGCGTGCCGCCGATGGCGCTATCGAGGTCATCCACGTTGGTCCCGACCTTCCCGGCGGCGTGCAGTTGCAGGTTATCGGTGACGTTGCCCCACAAGGACTGTGTGGTTCGGGCCTGGTGGACGCGGTCTCCGAGCTGGTCCGAGTCGGCCTGATCGACGCCTCCGGACGGTTGGTGAGCGACGAGTTGGCCCTGACCGCCGCCCCGTATGTGGCAGATCGGCTGACCTCCGTCGGTCAAGAGCGCGTGTTTGTCTTGGAGCACCAGGATGAGGGGGCGCCGGTGTCGGAAAGCGTGTACCTCTCTCAACGCGACATCCGCGAACTGCAATTCGCCAAGGGTGCCATCGCGACAGGTTGGACGCTGCTGTTGGAGCAACTCGGCATCGACCCCGCCGATGTCCAGCAGGTGTTGCTGGCCGGCTCGTTCGGCAGCTACCTCTCCCCTGCCGCCGCGGTCCGAATCGGTCTGGTACCCAAGGTGCCGGTGATGCGGATCATCTCGGCTGGCAACGTCGCAGGTGAAGGTGCCAAGATGAGTCTGCTCAGCATGCGGGAGCGTGCGGGTGCCATGACGTTATTAGACGAGGTGACTTATGTCGAGCTCTCCGACCGCACCGACTTCAACGACCGCTTCATCGAGCTCCTTGCCTTTCCTAGCTGAACAGCCTTTCCTAGCTGAACAGCCTCCCCGAGCTGTGCAACCTTCCCGAACTGAACAGCCTTCCCTGGCTGAGCGACCGTCTACGGCGACAGGCTCGCTAGCGATCATCGCGTGCGGGGCTTTGGCCAAGCATTGCGCCGAGATTGCGGAGCGCCGCGGCTGGGACTTACACATCGCGCCGCTACCCCCGCTGTTGCACAACCGACCGGAAAAGATCGCCGCGCTCGTTCGGAGCACAGCACACGAGTTGCTGCCCAGGTTTGATCGCGTCGCCATCGGTTTCGCCGACTGTGGCACCTACGGTGCCTTGGACGAAGTCTGCGAAGAGCTGGGACTGACTCGGCTGCCTGGCCTGCACTGCTACGATGTCTTCGGCGGGGCATCGCGGATGGAAGCCTACTTTGAGCAGGAGCCGGGCACGTATGTGCTGACCGACTTCCTTGCCCGGTCCTTTCACCGCTCAGTCAAAGTCGAGTTGGGCCTGGATCGGCACCCGGAACTGCACGAGACGTACTTCGGGCACTACCGCAAGGCCATCTGGCTAGCCCAAGACCCCGACGACGGCGAGTTGGCTCGACTGGCGAGTGAGGCCGCTGCCTACCTCGGCGTACCGTTGCAGGTGGTGCGCACCGGTGACCGAGGCCTGGAGCAGGCGATGGAGCAAGCGCTGAGTTAAAGGCGCCTCAGAGTTTGCTGTTGATCTGATCCAGATAGTCCTTGCGCCACTTTTCGGTTGCCGCAACCTGGTTGAACGTGTACAGGTGCAGACCTATGACATGGGCCGTTGGCGTGGCCAGGTGCTGTGCCGAATTTTCTAGGAAGCGCTCGCCGGTAAAGCCGCCGGGAGCAGCCAAGCGGGCCATGATGCCCTTGTTCTTGGCGAGGAAACGGGTGGAATCACCGACGCCGATTTTCGTGGCCATGGTCAACAATTTTGCCCGATCAATTGGCCCAGGCACCCCGAGGATGACTGGCAAATCGAGGCCACGAGCCCGCATCCGCTGCACCCATGTGTCGAGCAGCGAGGGGTCGAACGTCAGGTTGCTCACGACGTGCGAGGCGTGCTTGCGCTTGTCCCACATGGATTGCACGGTCAGGTCATCGCTGATCGACGGGTGCGTCTCGGGGTAGCCGGTGATGCCGACCTCCAGAGCCGGGTTGCCCAGATTGCTGAGGTCCTGCAGCAGGTCGAGCGCGCAATGGTAATCGCCAGCCGGGGGTTCTTGATCACCACCGGGCACAAACACGGTCTTGATGCCGGCATCATGCAGCCGTGACGTGATCTCCGACAACTCCGAGCGTCCCGAGACCATCCGGGCCGCGATGTGCGGCACCGCGTCGTAGCCGTGCGCGGACAACTTCTCAGCCATCGACACGGTGGACTCGATGCCCTGGCTCGGTGAGGCCGTCACGGTGACGGTGCGGCCGACCGGCAGCCCCTCTAAGACCTTGTCTTCGATGGTGGCCGTGGGCAGCACCTCGAAGCGGGCCGACTCGAGCATGCGGGAGATGTATTGCAGGCGATCTTTGTTGCGCATGAAGGAACTCGTTTCACGATACGCATTGGTGTCCTGCGAAATCTACCACCCCACGGGCTACACGAGGGTCGGTTTCACCGTCGAAATTCTGGCCAAGAGGCCGTTCACGAACGTGGGCGACTCATCGGTCGACATACCCTGCACCAAATCCACTGCTTCGGCGATCGCCACCGGATCCGGCACGTCGTCATTCCAGACGATTTCCCACGTGGCAAGGCGCAACATGGCGCGGTCCACGGCCGGCATCCGCTCGAGCGGCCAGCCGTGGCTGTAGGTGCTCAACACCTCGTCGATCTCGCCCCATCGCTGCAGGACGCCCCGAACCAGCGTCGCCGTGTAGTCCGGCAGGGGGTGCTGTGTCGTAGGGGTCTCGAGACGCTGCTCGAGGAGTTCGCCGACGTTGAGGCCACGCTGCTCCGCCTCGAAGAGCAGTTCAACAGCGCGCTTGCGCGCCTTGCTGCGAGCTGCCATCGGGGCTCAGTTCACCCGGCCGAGGTAGGAACCATCGCGGGTGTCCACCTTGACCTTCGTGCCGGCCTCCAGAAACAGGGGCACGGCGATTTCGGCCCCGGTCTCCAGAGTGGCTGGCTTGGTGCCGCCGGTGGACCGGTCACCCTGCACACCGGGGTCGGTCTGCGAAACCTCGAGAACGACCGAGGGCGGCAACTCGACATACAGCACCTGACCCTCGTGCTGGGCGATCAGCGCCTGGGCGTTCTCCAACAGATAGTTGCTCGCACTGCCCAGCACATCGGGCGAGACCGGGATCTGCTCGTAGGTCTTGATGTCCATGAAGATGTAGTCGGTGCCATCGTGGTAGAGGTATTGCATGTCGCTGCGGTCGACGGTGGCAGTCTCGATTTTGGTGCCTGCATTGAAGGTCTTGTCGACGATCTTGCCGGACAGTACGTTCTTCAGCTTGGTGCGCACGAACGCCGGCCCTTTGCCGGGCTTGACGTGCTGAAAGTCCAGCACCTGCCACAGCCCTTTATCCATGTTGAGCACAAGGCCGTTCTTGAGATCATTCGTCGATGCCACAGACTGCTCTTTCGTTGCTTTCGGAGCCCGCTGTCGCGCGATAGGGGCACGGCGGGGAGTTGACCGTCGAGAAGTCTAACGCTCTGCGCCCGCCAAGGCGGCGAGCGCCAGCGTGTAGGACCGCCCGCCGAATCCGGAAATGGTGCCGGTGGCCACCGCCGAGACCACTGAGATCGCTCGGAACGCTTCGCGGCTCGCCGGGTTGGACAGATGGACCTCGATCAGCCGTGATCCGCAGCCGACCAGATGCGCGCAGGCGTCCGCCAGGGCATACGAATAGTGCGTGAAGGCCGCCGGGTTGAGCACCACGTCCCAGCCTTGGGCGGCGGCCTCGTGCAGCCATCGGACGAGCTCACTCTCGTCGTCGCTTTGCCGGCAATCGCACGCCAGACCCAGGGCGGTGCCGCTCTCACTGATCTCCAGGTGCAGGTCAGCCAACGTCTGGCTGCCGTAGATCTCCGGCTCACGGGTGCCCAGGGCGGCGAGATTCGGCCCGGACAGGACCAAGACGATTCTCGACATGACCCCACGTTAGTGGCTGATCGCCGCATAGACGCTCAGCAGGTCCGCTTCGCTCGGCCCTTCCAACCGTCCAGGCTTTGCGATGTCGTCGAGCACCACGAACCGCAGCGTGGCGCCGCGCGACTTCTTGTCGCGCGCCATCGCTGCCCGCAGTTCGGGCCAACGCCCGCCCGGGTATGCCGTGGGCAGGCCGACCGAGGTCAGCACGGCGCGGATGCGCTGCACCAGGGCCGGCGGCGTTCTCCCCACCAGCGCTCCCAGCTCAGCGGCAAACACCATGCCGACCGCGACCGCGTCACCGTGACGCCACTGGTAGTCCTCGATGAGTTCGATGCCGTGGGCCAAGGTATGCCCGAAGTTGAGAATCTCGCGCACAGAGACTTCTCGCAGATCGGCGCCGACGACATCGGCCTTGACCTGGACAGCGCGCGCGATGAGCTCCATCGTCTGTGGCCCTGCGGGCGCTGTGGCCCCATCGGGATCGTCTTCGATGAGTTCAAGGATCTGTGGGTCTCGGATCAGGCCGCACTTGATCACTTCGGCCAACCCGGAGACGTAGTCAGGCCCAGACATGGTGTGCAGCCACTGCGGGTCGCAGAGCACGGCCCGCGGTGGATAGAAGGCGCCGACGAGGTTCTTGCCCTCGCCGGTGTTGATGGCCGTCTTGCCGCCCACGGCAGCGTCGACCACTCCTAGCAGGGATGTCGGCAGATGCATCACATCGATCCCGCGCAACCAGGTCGCCGCGGCAAAGCCGGCTAGGTCGGTCACGGCTCCCCCACCGATGGCCACCACCAGGTCATCGCGGGTGAAGTCGGCCTGACCCATCTGTTGCCACAACGACGCCAGAACAGTCACGTTCTTGGCGGCTTCGGCATCTGGCACGCTGGCCAGGTGCGGGTGGGCCCCGCCTGCCGACACCAGATCGGTCACCTGATCGACCACAGCGGCACGGCCCGGCTGGGCCACGACCAGCACCCGACGACCCGGCCGCAGCGCCTCGCTCAGGTGGGCCAACACGCCGTCCCCGATGTGCACCGGATAGCTGCCGGTTGCCGCGTCATCGTTAACCAGGATCCTGCGGCGCTGGCTCACAACTGCCTCGGCAACGCTGCTTCGATCTCATCGACAATGTCGGACACGGATCGCCCAGCCGTGTTGATATGGACGCTGCACACCCGCTCGTAGGTAGGCCGGCGGGCGTTCATCAACCGGTTCCACGAGGCTCGCGGATTCACCACCAGCAGGGGCCGCGAGGCGTCGAAGCCGACTCGGGAGGCGGCGTCGGCGATGCCTACGTCGAGGAACGCCACGGTATGCCGTACCGGCTCGGCCACCAGCGCCTGCTCGACGTCTTCAGTCATGACTGCTCCACCGCCGAGTGCGAGCACACCACCGTGCACCTGCAGCGCTCGAAGCACCTGCGCTCGTTCCAGCGTCCGGAACTCGCTCTCGCCGTCGTCGATGAAGATGTCACTAATCGATCGACCAGCCGCACGTTCTATCTGAGCGTCCGTATCCAAGAAGCTGACATCCAGGCGCTTGGCCAACTCGGCACCGATCGTGGACTTGCCGGACCCGGGAGGGCCCACCAGCACCGCGATGGGCCACGTCGCCGGCTGGTTCCCAGGGGTCTGCGGCTGGGTCGGGTGCTGATCACACATCGTGCACCGAGGCCATCGTCTGCGGAATCGAGGCAAGGTATCCATCCAGGTTGCGTCGCACTTCATCGACGCTGTCGCCGCCGAACTTCTCGAGCACGGCCTCCGCGAGCACCAGAGCCACCATGGCTTCGGCGACTACGCCAGCGGCAGGCACTGCGCAGACATCCGAGCGTTGGTGGATAGCAGTGGCTGGCTCTCCGGTAGCGACATTAATCGTCTGCAGCGCCCTCGGAACGGTCGAAATGGGCTTCATGGCAGCCCGGACCCGCAGCGCCGAACCGGTGCTCATGCCGCCTTCGGTACCACCGGAGCGCAGCGACACTCGGCGCACCTGCCCGTCGTCGTTGCGTTCGATCTCATCGTGGGCCACGCTGCCGCGACGGGCCGCAGTCCGGAATCCTTCACCGACCTCGACGCCCTTGATCGCTTGGATGCCCATCAAGGCACCCGCTAGGCGGGAGTCCAACCGGCGATCCCAGTGCGTGTGCGATCCGAGGCCCGGCGGCAAGCCCCAGGCAATCACTTCCACCACTCCCCCCAACGTGTCGCCGTCCTTACGAGCGGCGTCTACCTCGGCAACCATGGCCGAGGACAAGGCAGCGTCTAACGTGCGCACCGGGTCGGCATCCAGTTTCTCCACGTCCGCGCGTCGAGGCAGATTCGCCAGCGCGGGAGCATCTGCATCCACGTCCGGCACCCCCGCGCGTCCGATCGAGACGGTGTGGCTCACCAGGGTGATGCTGCAGGCTTGCTCCAAGAAACACGCGGCGACGGCGCCGAGCGCGACGCGGGCGGCAGTCTCGCGAGCCGAAGCCCGCTCCAGGATCGGTCGCGCTTCGGTGAATCCGTACTTCTGCATACCCACGAGATCGGCATGGCCGGGACGCGGGCGGGACAGCGGCTTGTTGCGTGCCAACTCCTGCGGGGCACCCACATCGTCGGCGCTGGACAGGGCTTGCGCCGCCACCGGCTCGGGGCTCATCACCTCTTGCCACTTCGGCCACTCCGAATTGGCGATGTGGAGGGCGATCGGTGACCCCAAGGTCAAGCCATGTCTCATGCCACCGGCAAAGTCCAAACGGTCTGCTTCAAAACTCATTCGGGCCCCACGCCCATACCCGAGCCGCCGGCGGGCCAAAGCTCCAGCCACGACAGCTCGGGGCACGAGGACTCCGGCGGGCATACCTTCCAGAATCGCAGTCAGGGCGGGACCGTGTGATTCCCCGGCAGTGAGCCAACGCAACATGGCCCCGATCCTCTCAGAACATCGACGTCACAACGTCCGGGGGCAGCAACAGGGCGAGCAGGGCCCCGATCATCATGGGTGGGCCAAAGGGTAGGTGACCGCCTATCTTCACCCGCCGGGTCAGCAAGAGTAGTGCCGCTGCGACACCGCCGACCACGAATCCGGCATACAACCCGAGGACGACACTCTGGATACTGAACCAGCCCAGCGCGGCACCCAGCACCACCGCCAACTTCACATCGCCCAGGCCCAAACCGAGCGCTCCGCGAGCTATCGAAGCCAACGACAGCAGCAGGTAGAACAACCCGGCGAGCGCCCCGCATGCCACGGTGCGCACGAGGGCTTCGCCCTCACCGCCGAGCAGCGCCGCCAGGCTCAGCCCACCGAAGACCACTGCCCAGGTCGGCCACATCAGTCGATCCGGCAACCGGTGCACGTCGGCGTCGATCGCCGCCAGCGCCACCCCCGCGACTGCCAGCACGAGGAATGTGACCAAGATTGCGACGTGGGTCAGCGACGGTGCACCAGCGCTGGCCCCAGGGTCCAAGACCCGATCGGTGGGGACTCCCCCCACCTGTGCTGAGGGAGCCCACAACAGGCGCCACGTCACTAGCGCCCACATGAGCGCCACGACCGGGGGGAGCCACCATCGCGAGCCGGGGGCCACCAAGTCCTGCTCGGAGTCCCTTCGGTACCCCAGGGTCTCGATCCGAGCCCGGACGCGCCTCCCTACGAGCCAGCCGAGCGCCGCGACTGCGGCCAGAGTCAACCCGGCAAGGCTCACCGGCCCTTCGGTCACCGGCCAGGTCCATCGATCGCCTCGGCCAGTGCCTTGCCCATCTGCGCTATGGGGGCGGGCTCTCCCGTCATCAGTTCGACTTGCGCACCGGCCTGGTGCAGCAGCATCTGCGATCCATCAACGATGGATGCCCCGGCCGCGCGCAGCGTTGTCGACCAGGGGGTATGTCGCGGGTGGTAGACCACGTCGAGGGCCACGAGCGACCTAACCTGCTCGAGACGCTGCAGCGGCAGAACACCCCCTGCCGGGACCGTGCTCACGGCCAGGCTCACGTCATGCAACGGCGGCGGACCCTCGGCATACCGGCGCACCTGAACGGTCAACCCCAAAGAGTCAGCGAGATCCATCGCCTCCACACGTGCCTGGCTACGCACTTGCAACACCACGCGATGCACGCCCAGGCGAGCGCACGCCACCAACGCGGAGCGGGCCGTGGCGCCGGAGCCGATCAGCCACGCCGACTGCGCGCCGTGGCAACCTGCGGCGGCCAGGGCACGCACGATGCCATCGACGTCAGTGTTGTGCGCATGCCACCCGTCGCCATACCGCACCAAAGTGTTCGCGGCCCCGGTGGCCGTTGCCGTGCCGGAGGCGTGCACGCTCAGCGCTAGCGCTTCTTTCTTGCCCGGCATCGTGACCGACAGGCCCACCCAGCGCGGATCCAGCGAACGCACAAAAGTGCCGAGTCGCCCCGATCGCACCTCATGACGCCCATAGGACCAGTGGCTCAGGCCCAGTGCCTGATAGGCCGCGCGGTGTAACACCGGCGAGAGCGAATGAGCGATGGGAGAACCCACCACCCCCGCCTGCCGGGCCTGGGTCGGCTCAGCAGGCATCCGGATTGTCTCGACACCACTTTTGGAACTCGGCGACGTTCTTGTTGTGGTCCTCGAAGGTCACGGCAAACTTTGTCTCGCCGGTGCTCGGATTCGTAGTCACGAAGTACAACCAAGGACCATCCGCCGGGTTCGTGGCAGCCTCGATTGCGTCAATGCCGGGGCTGTTGATCGGCCCCGGAGGCAGGCCGGCGAGCAGGTAGGTGTTGTAGGGGCTGTCGCTGTCGCGCTGGGCGTCTGTGGTGCCGGCGCGCCCGCGTTCGCCGAAGATGAAGTGGATCGTGGAATCGAAGCCCAGCGGCTGGTCCTTGTCGAGTCGGTTCTCGATCACGCGAGCAATCTTCGGCAAGTCGT
This sequence comes from Actinomycetales bacterium, assembly GCA_038232855.1. Classification (GTDB taxonomy): domain Bacteria; phylum Actinomycetota; class Actinomycetes; order Actinomycetales; family Dermatophilaceae; genus Ornithinicoccus. Next base: position 1,451 of record JBBSNC010000017.1, on the reverse strand, counting down.
CGCTGAAGGCGCCTTCGGCCTGGATGAGGCTGCCCTTGATGATTGCCGTGCCGAGCTCATCACCTTCCAGTCCCAGCTCGGCATACATCTTCTTGCCCAGGTCGACCATCTGCGTAAGCTGCTCGGTCGGTGTGTCATCAGGCCCGAAGGCGTAGGTATCCGGGAAGAGGTAACCCTCTGGGTCGCCGCCGGCCGATTCGGGCAGCCCCAAGTCCGCCGGGTCGACCGCTTCGTAGTCGGCGACGTCATTGCCAGTTTCTTCGGCAAGCACCTCAAAGACCTCGGCCTTCCACAATCCCTCCCGAATGGTCACGCCTTTGGTGTCGCGAAACTCTGGGTCCAGGATGCGCTCCAAGGCACCGTCGCCGCTCATCTGGCTGGCCATCTGGTAGGTACCGGGCTGGATGCTGACCGACCGCGGGTCCACAGCGGCGGCGGCCGTGAAGGCCGCGGCGCTGGCCACCACGTCATTCTCGGCAAGAATCTCGGCGATCTGGCTGCCGCCTGCCCCCTCGGGCACCTCGATACTGACCTCGCCCGTGCCGGGCCCTGGGTAATCCTCTACGTCGCTGCCACCGACGTTGAAAGTGGGCAGCAGCCCGGAGACGACCTTGAGCGCAAAGTAGCCACCGATCAACACCACCGAAGCGGCGACCACCAGGGCTCCCCATCGGATGATCGGCGATCGGCGATGGGGGGGTTGGTGGTAGTCATGCTCGGGATGGTCGAGTGTGTCCACGGCTAGTCCGTGCTCAGACAGTTCGCCCTCAGAACCATCAAAGAACCCCGGGTAACCCTGCGACCCGAACTCTGGGTCCCCATACCCGCGATCGAGGTGGTCCTGGTCGAGGTGTCCCTGCTCTAGGTGGTTCTCGTGTGGATAGCTCTCGTGCGGATAGCCCTCACCCGCATACGCCGGTTCGTCATGCCCGAGGTCCTGATCGACGCTCTTGTTCGGTGAACTAGTGCTGGAATGCGCCCCGCGACGTTTGCGCGAGTGTGCGGCGCGGTATGCGCGGCGCGAGGTCGGCGGAAACTCTTCGGGTGGTTGGCTCACGGTTGCCTTCCATGTCGTGGGTCGCGTGACGGTGCTCGACGGGGCTTGCGGGCACCGACGACCTCTCCGCCCGGGACCCCGGTGTTGCGCTCGGAATCGATGGCGGCCTGCAGTATGAACACTGCGGCTGCTTGGTCGACCGACTTTCGTTGCTGCCGGCCCGGAACTCCGCTGGCGCGCAGACTTCGGTGCGCGTCGACGGTGGTCAACCGCTCGTCCCACAGCCGCACCGGCACCCCAGTGAGGCGCTGGCATAAAGCCTTAGCATAACGGCGGGCGCCCGCCGCTGCTATCCCTTCCTCCCCTGACAGCGAGCGCGGCAGCCCCACGACCAGCTCAATCGCCTCACGCTGTTGCACCCACAGGCAGATCTGGTCCACGTCGCTCAAACGTT
>JBBSNC010000016.1:0-21124 GCA_038232855.1 Actinomycetales bacterium | reverse complement strand
TTGACATCCATTCCGAAGAAGCGGCTCACCAGCCAGAAGCCGGAGTCGTTGACGTGTGACAACACCGTGGCGCCAGCCGCGATGGCCAGCACCAGTGGGACCACCTGCAGGTCAGACAAGTCAGCCGAGGCAACGGCAGCCGAGATGAGACCGGCTGTGGTCGTGAGCGCAACGGTGGCCGAGCCTTGTGCGACCCGCAAGATGGTGGCGATGACAAAGGCTGAGACGACCAGCGGCAAACCGAGATCGGCCAAACTCGTCTCCAAGGCGGCACCGATACCGCTTTGTCGCAGCACCCCACCGAACATTCCGCCAGCCCCGGTGATCAGCACGATGGCGCAGATCGGGGCCAACGAATCATTCAACAATGACTCGATCTCGCCGAGCGTGCGCCCCCGCATACCGAGGGTGTATGTCGCGACCAACAACGTGATGAGCAGCGCTACCGGGGTTTGACCGAGGAGGATCAAGAGATCTACGAACAAACCGTCCTCGGCGACCGACCCGGTAGCGCGCAGCGTCGTCAAGGTGGTGTTCAAGGCGATCAGCACGAGCGGTAAGAGCAAAATCGACAGGACCGCTCCGAAGGTCGGCGGTGCCTGGGTGCGAGTTCTCGTCGTGGTCCCTCCGCCGCTTCCGTCGCTCTCATCATCGGTTTCATCAGCGCCGCTGCCGCCGCTCATCATGTCGCGGATTGGCACCATGATCTTGCCCGCATAGGCCGTTGTCACCAGGTAGACCCCGACATACCAGGCGATCAGTGCGACCGGCAGGCCCAGCAACAGGGTCAGCCCCACGCTGCCCTCCAGGACAGTGACCGCAGTGACCGGGCCGGGGTGTGGCGGAACGATGGCATGCATCGCGGCGAATGCGCCAGCAGTCGGCAGGGCATACATCAACACTGACCCGCCGAACTTGCGGGCCACCGAGAAGATGATCGGCAAGAAGACCACGAGGCCGGCGTCGAAGAAGATGGGCAAACCAAACAGGAGGGCGGCGATCCCCAAGGCAAAGGGTGCTCGCTTTTCACCGAAGCGGTTGATCAGGGTGTCGGCGAGCACTTGCGCCCCGCCGGTGACCTCCAGGATGCGCCCGATCATCGCCCCCAAGCCCACTAGCAGGGCCACTGCGCCCAACGTGCTGCCGAAGGCGCCCACGGCCACTGAAGGCACATCGGCCAACGGGATCCCCGCAACGACCGCTGTGACCAAACTGACCAAGACCAAAGCGACAAAGGCGTGCATCTTGGCCCAGATGATCAACACGAGCAATACCGCAACGGCCAACGCTGCGATCGTCAGCAGGACCCCCGCGCTGTATGCCGGATCCATTGTTTCGATGGCAACCCTCTCGCTTGGGTCCCGGCCCCCGACGGGCACCTGCACGGACCGCGGATATTCACCGTAGCAACGAACGTCGGAGGTCGCTCGTGATCACGTACTGCGCTGTCCAGTTTGTTGGGCCAGAAGACGAATCGGCCCAGGACCGCGATCAGCGCGGGCGTGAGGGCGAGCGATACGACGAGTCCGGTCAGCACGGTCAGGCCAGCGACAAGGATGACCTTGCTGTAGTCGGCGGTGGCCAGACGGGCAGCGTCGAGCCGGGCTTCGCCTTCGCCGAGTCGTCGCCGGAAGGCGTAGAGGTAGAACAGCGAGTAGTCGGCCACGACGCCGATCAGCAGAGCGAGGATCAGGGGTTCGAGCTCTCGAGGCACGGATATGTCGATGAATGTTTGGACGATCGCCAGCAGCCGGGTGGCGACAAGATATGACAACAGCGCGGTCGCGACCGTCATTACTGGCGCGCTCACCACACCATCCTTATGTTGCTCTCATCGCAACACAACCGTAGTTCGCGGCGCTGACCCTCGAGGCCACTCGGAGCGGCAATCGGCAGCTCGCCACTGTTGCAGGGTGGGGGGCGCGCCGTTACCTTCTAGCGATGGCGATCCAACGTCTTGAGAACGTGGGCATCGTGGTCGAGGATCTCCCGGCGGCGACTGCGTTCTTCGTCGACCTCGGACTCACCGTGCTCGGCGAAGGCCCGGTCGAGGGTGACTGGGTAGACCGCGTCGTGGGACTTGAGGGCGTCCGCGTCAGTGTCGCAATGTTACAAACCTTGGATGGGCACGGCCGGCTCGAACTGATGAAGTTTCATACGCCGTCGATGACATTGATGCTGTCGTCGTCGGCTTACTGGCCCGAGGCGTCGAGCTCGTAGGTGAAGTGGGACGCTACGGCGACAGTCATCGGCTCTGCTACGTCCGGGGCCCGGAGGGGATCCTTGTCATGCTGGCGGAGCAACTGGGCTGAGTAACGCCCTCGGTAGGTGAACGCTGGACAACACGTCTGCCTGGAGCTCGGCCGCAGGGTCGGGTAACTTTCGATACATGGCCATCGCACGATTCCCTAGCATCGTCCTCGACTGCCCCGATCCCGCCGTCCTTGCGACCTTCTACGGCGCAATGTTGGACTGGAAGGTGGAGACCGACTCCGACTGGGCCGAGATCCGCGCTGACTACGGTCAGTGCCTCGCCTTCCAACAGGTGGAGGGCTATGCCCCGCCGCAGTGGCCGAAGCAGGAGGCGCCGCAACAGATGCACCTCGACGTCGTCGTCGATGACCTCGACGCTGGCGAAGCAGCCGTGCTCGAACTCGGCGCGACTAAACACGATCACCAGCCAGGCTCATCCTTCCGGGTCTTCCTCGACCCGGCTGGCCACCCTTTCTGCCTCTGCCTGAGCTGAACTGACCCGAATCGGTTACGGCCCCGCGATAGATCCGTTGCGCCTGACCAACGCGTTCGAAGAGGCATGTCGCGAGTCGCTTTGTGAAGAACTATCTCGTCTGCCACCAATAGTGCGTCATGGAACATCATGACCCTCCACCGGATGCTGCCCTACCTCGCCGAGCGAGGATGGGCGGTCCGCCTGGACCTGGCTTCCAGGGCGCTCACTAGACTCGACAGCGGTGCGCGGCGCTGAACGGCTGGCCCGTGGCCTAGCGGCTCTTGTCCGCTCGTTTCATATGCTGCCACGCACGGCCGATACCGGAACGGGTTGGCCGCGGTGTCCAACCCCTAGCGGACACGGAATGGGTCCGGTACTGGCCGGTGCTCTCACCCAATCGACCGGCGTCGCAGCACATCACGTGTCTGGCGTGACGTCGGGGTCAGTCATGTGGCGTACCCGCTGCGCTGCGGCGTCGATCGTGTCCGCATACCGGGGTTGTCCGCACTCACGTAGAACCTCCAGCATCGTGAGCAGACGGCGAGGGATCTGGATCGAGGAGCGTCCGTAGTGGGCGATCTCATCGACAGCGAGATCGAGGAGGAACTGAAACGTCGGCAGGCGGTGGACGACACGTACGTCTCCTCCAGGGCCGGCCACGTAGCGGCTCGGCGGGTCGCGCTGGACGATGCGGCGCAGCGTCCGGTGCAGTTCGTCGATGGTTTGCGCCGCTGTTGTCGGATCGTTGATCCCGGGCGAGAGAGCCCGGTCGGCGATGTCGATGAGTTGCCGGAACCCGAACGCGATGTCTTGGACCATCGAGCGTTCGTCCCCGAGATGAAACGCTCGCTCGATCGCCCGCCTGCGCGCATCGTCCAGGTCTTCTTCTCCCCACACGACCGCCAGACGTTCGCCTTCGGCGACGAAGTGTCCATGGTCGATCTCAATCACGATGACGGCATCGATGGCGTCGGCGGCGTCGACGAGTGCCGGATAGTCGATCGAGGTCACCCGGCCGTAACGGTGCGGTGTCACGATGTCGGTACGGCTCGCGTCGGGGGGCGGAGACCATGTCGCGTCCGATGCCAGGTCGATGTCGCCGGACCCGTCCGAGTCGTCCTGGCCGGCCGCAGCGTCGGCTTCGGGGTAGATCCGGTCGGCGACAGCGACGGTTGACTTCCCAAGGCGGGAGATGATCCGAGACACTTGGATCGAGCTTGTGATGTTGTGAATAAACGCGAGGAAGTACCCGACGCTGATGAGGACCAGCACGAACGCGACGGTGACGGCGACGTCAGGGACGAACTTCACGATGTCTTCGTTGCTGCCGCGCACGGCGCGCATGACGGTCAGCGAAAAGATGAACGTCGCCAAGAAGAACCCGAGGGTTCCCTGCGTGATCCGGCTGGCCAGGAATTGCGGGATGATCCGCGGCGTGAACTGACTGCTCGCGAGCTGCAGGACGACGATTGTTACGGAGAACACGAGCCCGGTCACCGAGATCATCGCGCCCGCGATTGTGCCGAGCAGGGTGCGCGCACCGTTGGGTCCGCCCTCGAACACGTAGGGAACGCTGCCGATGAACACCTCGTCGATGGTCGGGATGACGATGCCGGCAACCAGTGCCGCGAGGCAGATCGCGACGGGTAGGGCCCAGAACGGTCGCCACAGGCGACGCCACCACGTCTCCGATGGCGGCGTCAAGACAGAAGCGCGCGCGCTTTTCGGTGCGGACATTACCCAACCTCCTGATTGTCAGAGATCCCAGCATGAGGCACCCGCAGCGCATCTGACGCCATTGCGACGGTCGACCGCACCGTCGGCATGGCGTCTTTGTGCCCTGCGCCCTTTCCTGTCACCCCGCCGAGGACCACCCACAGGTTCTAATCATTGCTCGGCGCCGCGGGAGGCGGGGTCTTCGGGTCGCAGTGAGGCGTGGCTGGGAGCTAGTGTTCCTGGTCTGTGTGATCGCCACGATAACCGGGCTGGTGCGCGAGAGGATTGTTGTGTTCTTGACTATCGTGGTGATTGTTGTCGTCTCGGCGGCCCTGGTGGCTGGTGCTGCATGGGGTGTGTACGGCACGTTGCCGGGCGAACTCGAAGGGTTCATCGTTGCTCTCGCAGGTGGCGCCCTTATCGTGTCCGCTGTTCTCGAGCTCATTGATCCCGCTACTGATGTCGCGCCCCTATGGGCGGTCGCTGCCTGCGTCCTTGCTGGCGCGGTCGTCTTCGTCGGGCTCGACCGCGTCGTGAAGGGAAGGTTAGGCGCGAACAGCGGGGGTGGACTCCTGGCCGCCATCACTCTCGACGGTATTCCGGAAAATCTCGCTCTCGGCGTAGCACTGATCGGCGCCGGCCCTTTGCAAGTAGCTTCATTGTCCGGGTCGATCTTCCTGTCCAACCTTCCCGAGGCGGCTGGTGGCGCCCAGGAAATGGCTAAGGATCACTCAAGAATCAAGGTGCTGGGTCTGTGGACCGCGACGGCCGTGGTGCTCTCTGCTGCGGCGCTGGCCGGCAACCTTCTCCTGGCTGGAGTTCCCGAGGTTGCACTGGGGTTGATCCGCTGCGTCGCAGGCGGCGCAGTGATCGCTTCGCTGGCCACCGAGGTGTTTCCCAAAGCGTTCAAAGAGGCGAAGTACTCGACGGGGATCGCGGCCGCTTTGGGCGTTGTCCTGGCGGTCGGACTGGACCAACTGGGATAGACCGGAACCCTCGCGCGAGATTAGGGTACTGGGGTGCAGGCTGGTGATCATCCCAGCCGCCGACGCGCTCCATCCGATGCCACGCTGCGCGCACTACTCGTCAACCTGTGCACTGCTCTGATCTGGGTGCGGTACCGCCTAGACCTGCGAGTCTGACCAGAGAATCGGAACCCGGTAGTGTGATATCCGTGAGGTCAGGACCCGTGAGCCAGAGTAGGTGGCGTCGGCTGGTCGCATCGGGAACGGCGTTGGTGAGCGCCGTGGCGCTGGGTGGTTGCCAGATCTTGTCTCCGGTGGAGACCACAGGTGACGATGTCCATGGCTTCCACCTGAGTGCCGGTGACCTCCGGGTACTGGACCTGCTGGTGATCAGCCAGGGCCGCGGGGCGCCCGGGATCGTGACCGGGTACGCCGTGAACGAGGGTACCGAACCGCTCACCGTGCAGGTGGCGGTCGAGATCGATGGCCAATTTCTGCCTCTTGGGCGCTCGGTCGAGCTGCTCCCAGACACCGGGGTCCGGCTGGACGGCAAGGACGCGGGGTTGGACGGTGGTCCCGAGATAGCGCCCTTAGTGGTGCCGGTGGTGCCCGTCTTTCCCGGTGCGCTGATCACGCTGCGGGTGAGCACTTCCGACCAGGCGTCCAGCATCAGGGTCGCGGTGATGCCTCCGGAGGCGCCCTACGACATCTACGAAACCGAACTGGACCTGCCGAGCTCGACCCAGCGCCAAACCAACTAACCCCTCCACCCTGATCACCAAAGCCGACCACCCGCCGTTCATACGAGCCTCAGCGGTGGCCACCCGCAGGTCGATCCCTGACCGGTCGACACCTCACCGAAGCGGTCGGCGCCGATTTTCTACGTTGCGCTGCCGGGGCGGGCGTAGCGGCGCAACTCACGCACGATGTGGCATTGCCGGGACAGGATCTGCTTGGTATCGGCGCCATCGACCCTGCAAATCGGCGGGTCGATGCCGCGACCGGCCAATCCCTGGTGACCTGCTTCAAACCGCAGCGAGCGCATCACGGTCGGTGCGTAGACAAAAGTCGCAGCGAACAGTCATCCGTCCATGCCAAACGCGATGTGCGAGACCGCGCCGCGCATCAGAGCCGACCACTGGCCCCCGGTGACCGGCCGGGGCAGATGAACACCACTTCTGACATCCGATGAAGCCGACTCCTGAAAATGACACCGAGAGGCTCCACATGCCAGCAGATCGAAGCCCGTGTACTGCTTCTTCTGCTCGAAACCCATGGTCAGTGAGCAGATGGCTATGCCGCCAACATCACGCAGTCCCGAGCCCCTGAGACGCTTATTCCCCGATGGAGGCCCGAACACGGCCTCAGCGGGACGTAATGACAGGCGGTGTTGACTGGTCTGCCGATCCAGCACGGCTGCGGAGCAACTCGGGAGAGGACCGTAGAGCTCAGCATGCAAGGTCGGTTTTCCGCCAGCAGCCATTGTGCTCTGTCGTCAGAGTATGAGGATGTCCAAGAAGATAAGCCGGTATGCAGATCGCGGACTTGATCGCTCTGCTCGCCTTCCTCTTCCCCTTGGCCTACAGCCCGGGCCCCGGCAACTCGTTCTTTGCTGCGCTTGGTGCGCGCGTCGGATTGCGGGGATCTTGGCCTGTGCTGACGGGTTGTCACGTGGCTACCGGGCTTGTGGCTCTGGCGATCGGACTGGGATTGGGGCTGACCCTCATTCGCGACCCCGCAGTGGCGCGCGCTGGTGCTGGCGGGGGCGGCGTTGGTTATGTGGCTCGGTGGCCGCGCTATCATCGCGGCTGGCCGACCTGTCCCGACCGGAGAGGCGAGTGGACCAGCCGTCCAAACACCGGGCTTCACCGCAGGTGCGCTGGTCCTACTGCTCAACCCCAAGGCCTATTTGATCATTGCGTTGATGTTTACCCAGTTCCTCGACCCCGGCGACGGGCAAGTAGTTGAGGCAGTGTTGGTGACCACCATTTTCGCAGCCAACAACTTGGTCGCTTTCGTGGCCTGGGCGGCGGCCGGACAGGGCATTGCCGGTCTAGCTGTCTAGCCCACCGTCGAGGTTGGACTCGTTGGGTAGACACGTTCTTCGCGGTCTGCCTGTTGGGTGTCGGAGTCTGGTTGTTCGTCAGCGCATGGTGATGGGCGGAAGTTGACCGCGTTTGTGCGTCAGTCTCGGACGGCACCCAGACGAGAGTGATCAATCACGGGGGGCGTACATGATGATGCTGACACCGATCAAGCAGAGCGCGGCGCCAGCGATGTCCCATCTGTCGGGTTTGAAATCGTCGGCCACCATGCCCCAGGTCAGCGACCCGACAACAAACACGCCCCCGTACGCGGCGAGGATACGACCGAAGTTCGGGTCGGGTTGCAACGTCGCGACCAGACCATAGATACCAAGCGCAATGACCCCAACCCCAATCCATACCCAACCTCGGTGTTCACGCACCCCCTGCCAGACCAGCCAGGCCCCGCCAATCTCGGCAAAAGCGGCGACAACGAAGAGCGCGATCGAGCGAGCAGTATCCACACCGGCGATTCTCGCAGGACAACTGGTGCCGGCCTGGGGATGAGATTAGTAGAAGGGAGAAAAGCCGAGAGCAGAGAGCCCGAAACAGGTTCTGACCACATTGTTGGTCGCGTGGTGGTGGAAATGTGCGTCGGAAGTGACCGCACTCAGGGTCGTGGCCCCACCACGGTCAAGCCTGATGTGAGGTTAGAGTCGATGACGATGAAGGACGACACCCCCGCACCCCCAGCCGGGCACGGCGAAGAGCCACAACCGGACCGGCTGCGGCGGATCGTCTTGATTGTGGCGATGCTGAACTTTGCCTACTTCTTCGTCGAGTTCACCGTCGCTCTCACCGCCGGCTCGGTCTCCCTTTTGGCGGACAGCGTCGACTTCCTCGAAGACACCGCAGTCAACCTGCTCATCTTCATCGCTTTGGGTTGGCCCCTGGCTCGGCGCGCCGTGATGGGCAAAACAATGGCCGTGCTCATCCTTGGTCCCGCCGCGGTCGCTGGATGGAAGGCGCTTGAAGGATTCTCCGACCCCACCCCACCTGCGGTCCTGCCGTTGGTCCTAGCCTCACTCGGCGCTATAGCAGTCAACGGCACCAGCGCCTGGCTGCTCACCATCGTGCGCCACCACGGCGGCTCCCTGAGCAGGGCAGCGTTCCTCTCGGCCCGCAACGACGTACTCGTGAACGTGTCCATCATCGCCATGGGCATCGTCACGATCTGGACCAACTCCGGCTGGCCCGACCTCGTCCTGGGCTCTCTCATCATCCTGCTCGCCGTCCACGCCTCATGGGAGGTTTGGGAAGCCAGTGAGGAAGAGCGACTGGCCGCCAAAGCACTCACAGGCGAGGGGTCCTAACCGGCCACAACCACCAAGGATGCTCAGAGGTTCCCAGATAGTCGTCGAGACGCTTGGTCGGCAGCGCGGTCTGATCCATTAACCTCCGAAATCAGCTAACACCAGCCCGTCTCGCTCAAGAAGACTCTCGTAGCCGACCAAGCCACCCATCGTGGCCGACCACCACCACCCTGGGTAGTGCCGCATTCCGGCGTACACCCAAACTGACGGACCGGCTGACCCAACGCGACAAGGTCCGGGCGCGCCTGCGCAATGTCGTCGCCACCTCCTGGCCCTCAGGCGAGACGTACCGAAACTCCGCGCGGCGTGCAGGCACTTTACTCACAACGCGAGCCTCCCACCGCGGTGACAAGAAACCTGGAAAGCGATAAGTTGCGGCGGAACCTACAGCCTTTGTAGGTTCCCTTCAGACCTGTCGCAGGCGCGAGCCGCTGACCTGCAGCGCGACAAGATGCTGACACAGCAGTTGTGCCCATAACTTGTCCGGATCCTCAGTGGGCACGTGTTTCGTACATACGGATGCGCGTGAGAGCGGTGATCCCGGTTCTCTGACCTGCCGGGGACCACCACCGCCGTTCACCAGCGTGCCTACTACTGCCCGGTGACACGCGATGAGGTATTCGGAAGTCAGGCTTCGACCAGCTCCAGCGTCTGATGGCGTCGTCCGCACCCCGCCGCCGATCCGCTACCTTCACTACGTGACCGCAGAGGCCAACACGCGAGGTGACCGGGCGCTGATGGAACGCGCCGTGGATCTTGCACGCCAGTCCGTCAGTGAGCCTGGCCGCGTATCGCCGAAGGTTGGTGCAGTTGTCGGTCGAGACGGAGTCCTCCTCGGCGAGGCGTTCCGAGGAGAGCTTGGGCAAGGCGAGCACGCCGAGTTCACTCTTCTGGAGCGGAAGCTCGCGGACGAGACGATTGCCGGCGCAACGCTCTTTACGACATTGGAGCCGTGCACGGCCCGAAACAGCCCAAAAGTGTGGCGCATACCAGCAGGTATCCGACCAGGAGCAGCCACGATCGGATACCTTGGCCGAGTTCCCAGCGGCCGCGGTTGTGTTCCCATCCGGCGGGTGGGTGTTGTGGGTCCCAGCGCCCGGTTGCGAGGTTTATGGGAACGTTGATGACGAGGGTGAATGCCAATGATGCGGCGAACGCGGCGACGGCGGCCAGGCCCACCCCCCATCACGGTTGGTGGCGAGGACAAGGCACGAGGTCATTCCGACGGGCATGACGCGGCCGAAGGTCTTGAGTAGGCCTTGTTCGACGGTGATGCGTTCGACCGTCGGGAACAAACCGACTAGAACCCTAGTTGAGTCATCTGTACTCAACTTCAGTGAGTCTCGGTTTGACAAGAGCCGGGGGTATGCCGCAAGTTGAGTCGCGAAGCATCAACCCGCAACAGCGGCACGGGCAACCACCCTTCCGGCATACCGGCAGCTGGACCCGGCCCCACGACATACAGGAGTGAATGACACATGGGACGTGCAGTAGGCATCGACCTGGGAACCACCAACTCCGCGGTTGCCGTCCTTGACGGTGGCGAGCCGGAGATCATTGCCAATGCCGAGGGTGGACGCACCACCCCGTCGGTCGTTTCGTTCGCCAAGAACGGTGAGGTGTTGGTCGGCGACATCGCTAAGCGCCAGGCCGTCACCAACGTCGACCGCACCATTCGCTCGGTCAAGCGCCACATGGGCACGGACTGGAGCACCGAGATCGACGACAAGAAGTACACCGCACAGGAGATCAGTGCCCGCACGCTGATGAAGCTCAAGCGCGACGCCGAGTCCTACCTGGGCGACACCGTGACCGACGCGGTCATCACCGTGCCGGCATACTTCGACGACGCCGAGCGCCAGGCCACCAAGGAGGCCGGCGAAATCGCTGGTCTGACCGTGCTGCGGATCGTCAACGAGCCCACTGCGGCCGCGCTCGCGTACGGCCTGGACAAGGGCAAGGAAGACGAGCAGATCTTGGTCTTCGACCTCGGTGGTGGCACGTTCGACGTGTCGCTGCTCGAGGTGGGCAAGGACCCGGACGACGGCTTCGCCACGATCCAGGTGCGCGCCACCCATGGTGACAACAAGCTCGGTGGCGATGACTGGGATCAGCGCATCGTGCAACACCTGCTGACCACGGTGAAAAACCAGACCGGCACCGACCTGTCCAAGGACAAGATCGCCATGCAGCGTCTGCGCGACGCCGCTGAGCAGGCCAAGAAGGAACTCTCCAGTTCCTCCAGCACCAACCTCAACCTCCAATACCTTTCGATGACCGAGTCCGGCCCGATCCACCTGGATGAGTCGCTGACCCGCGCGCAGTTCGAGAAGATGAGCCAGGACCTGCTGGATCGCACCAAGTCCCCGTTCGACACGGTCATCAAGGACGCCGGCGTCAATGTGTCCGAGATCGACCACGTCGTGCTCGTCGGCGGCTCGACCCGTATGCCGGCCGTCGCCGAGTTGGTCAAGAAGATGACCGGCAAGCAGCCCAACAAGGGCGTCAACCCGGACGAGGTCGTCGCCGTCGGCGCTGCCCTGCAGGCTGGCGTGCTGAAGGGTGACCGCAAGGATGTGCTGCTGATCGACGTCACGCCGCTGAGCCTGGGCATCGAGACCCAGGGGGGCATCATGACCACGTTGATCGAGCGTAACACCGCGATCCCGACCAAGCGTTCCGAGGTCTTCACCACGGCCAGCGACAACCAGCCGTCGGTGGGCATCGAGGTCTATCAGGGTGAGCGCGAAATCGCCAAGCACAACAAGCCGCTCGGCAACTTTGAGCTCACCGGCATCGCGCCGTCCCCGCGTGGTGTGCCGCAGATCGAGGTCACCTTCGACATCGACGCCAACGGCATCGTGCACGTCTCCGCCAAGGACCGCGGCACCGGCAAGGAGCAGTCGATGACCATCTCCGGTGGCTCCGCGCTGCCGAAGGAAGAGATCGAGCGGATGGTCCGCGACGCCGAGCAGCACGCCGAGGAAGACAAGGCCGCCCGTGAGTCGACCGAGGCCCGCAACACTGCGGAGCAGATGGTCTACTCCACCGAGCAGTTCTTGTCCGAGAGCGGCGAGCAGGTGCCGGCCGAGGCTCGTGAGCCGGTCGACACCGCGCTGGCTGACCTCAAGGAAGCCATCAAGCCGGACTCCGAGGCTTCGGTCGACGACATCAAGGCCAAGACCGAGACGCTGTCGACCGCCAGCCAAGGCATGGGCTCGGCACTGATGGCCGCTCAGGCCGAAGCCGCCCAAAGCGCCGAGGCTGCCGGTGACGGCCCCGCCGACGCGCAGGAATCCTCGGATGAAGACGTTGTCGACGCCGAAGTTGTCGAGGACGACGCCGAGGGCACTGACGCCCAGGGCAGCGAGGGCGCCAAGTGACGCAGGACGACGGTGCCGGTGCGGATCGCCCCGAAGAACAGGGCGAGCCCACCGGGCCGATCATCCGAGACAAGCGCAAGGTCGATCCGCAGACCGGGGCCGTCCGCGACTCCCGCGCGGCTGAGCAAGCCAACGAGCAGAGCGACGCTCAGGCCGAGGAGGCTATTGACGACGCTGGGACCGGGCCGGGCACACAAGTGCCCCCCACCTCGAGTGAGGCGGCAGCGGATGACGACGATGCGGCATACGAGGGTGAAATCACGGACGAGGCGATTGCTGCTGAGTTGACCTCCGACGCACAGGTAGCCGCTGAGCGGCTGGAGGACCTGCGCAGGCTGCAGGCCGAGTTCGTGAACTATCGGCGTCGCGTCGACCGGGATCGCGCCAAGGATCGCGATGTCGCTGTCGGCGAGGCGCTGGAGGCGATGCTCCCGGTGCTCGATGACATCCATTCCGCGCGTGAACACGGTGATTTGGTCGAGGGTCCGTTCTCCGCGATTGTCGCCAAACTGGAGTCGACGTTGCAGCGTCTGGGTGCCGAGCAGTTCGGTGCCGTTGGCGAGGTGTTCGACCCCGCCATGCACGAGGCGCTGATGCATATGCCTGAGGCCGAGTTGCCCGAGGGCGCGAGCGAGACGACCATCGTGCAGGTGATCCAGCCCGGCTTCCGCGTGGGCGAACGGTTGGTCCGCGCCGCACGAGTCGCCGTCGCAGACCCCGCCTAAGACCCGAACCGCACGGAACAGGAAGCGAAGGAGGAAAGATGGCAAGTCAAGACTGGTTCGATAAAGACTTCTACGCGATTATCGGCGTGCCCGCCGATGCCGACGGGGCTGCCATCAAGAAGGCCTATCGCAAGTTGGCCCGCGAATGGCACCCGGACTCCAAGCCAGGGGACACTGCTGCCGAACTGAAGTTCAAAGAGATCGGTGAGGCGTATGCCGTGCTGTCCGACCCCGAGCAGCGCAGCCAATATGACGGCGTGCGAGCGATGGCTCGTGGTGGCGCACGATTCACCGCTGGCGGGCCGGGCGGCCAAGGCGGTGCAGGTTTTGAGGATGTTTTCGCCCAGGTGTTCGGTGGCTCAGGCGGCGGCGCACGACGCGGACCGCAGCAGTCACCCTTTGGCGCCGGTGGCGCCCAGGGAGTCAACCTCGAAGACCTGCTCGGCGGGTTCGCGCAAGGCGGAGGTATGCCGGGCGGCTTCCCCGGTGGCGGCATGCCGGGAGCCGGTCGCGGCGGGCAAGGCGGTCCAGGCTATGGGTTCGGTGCACCGACCAAAGGCCGGGATGTCGAGGCCCGCGCCACGCTGAGCTTCCGGCAGGCGGCCGCCGGCGACACCGTAACCGTCGGCACGCCATCTGGTGAGCAGGTGACCGCGCGCATTCCGGCTGGCGTCAAGGACGGGCAGAAGATTCGTCTGCGCGGCAAGGGCATGGCCAGCGACACCGGCGGCCCCGCTGGTGACCTGATGATCGTGACCACGGTGTCGGCGCACCCCGTGTTTGGGCGCGATGGCAACAACCTCTCCCTCGACCTCCCCGTGACCTTTGCCGAGGCAGCGCTCGGGGCCACCGTCACCGTGCCGACCCTCAATGGCAAACCGGTCAAACTCAAAGTGCCACCGGGCACCCCGTCCGGTCGAGTGCTGCGGGTCAAGGGCCGCGGCATCGTCGGCGCCAAGGGCACTGGCGACCTGCTGGCCAAGGTGCAAATCATCGTGCCGCAACGGTTGAGCGAGACAGCGCGCGAAGCGGTCGAGGCGCTGCAGGCAGAAGAAGCGGACGTCAACCCACGAGCGACGCTGCTCACCCAGTCAGTTGAATAATGCGCTGAGGCACGAATTGCCGCGGTTGGCTGGCGCCGATCCGGCAGACTAGGGACACAACGACGAGGTGAGGGCAATGGCGCGGATCCGTTCCGAAGTTGATCCAGACACGCCTGTCTTCGTCATCTCCATCGCGGCTGAACTCGCTGGCATGCACGCTCAAACACTGCGTCAGTACGACCGGCTCGGGTTGGTCACACCACAGCGCACTCGGGGAGGGGGCAGGCGCTACTCCTCCCGCGACGTCCATCGGCTACGTGAGGTGCAACGTCTGTCCCAAGAAGGCGTCAGCCTGGTCGGCATACAACGCATCTTGGAGCTCGAGCAGCAGGTCGAGGTGCTGCAAGGTCGCGTCGAGTCACTCACCGAGCGCAACGACACACTGCTTCACGCCTTGGGCGCGGGGGACCGCGTGTTCGCCGCGGGGCTCACGGGTGAAGTGGTGGCGATGCGTCAGGGTGCGCGGCCGCGCAGAGGTCGAACTACCACCGCACTCGCCCTCTGGAGCCCACCGCTGCGCTAACCGGTGTCGCCCATCGATCAGTCGGCTGACCCAACCTAGGGTAGGTCAGCGTGATGCGGCGCGCGCTGCTGCTTCGACCGCTGGGGATACCGCAACGGTCCCGCCCAACACCACGATGTTCGCTGCGGCGAGGTTTGTCAGCGCCTCGCGCGTCGGGCCGGATAGGGCGTTCCCCTCGGTGATGACGACGGGAGACCCCTGAGAGCCGGCCACGACCGAACCGGCCAGCGCATCCGGCCACGTCCGACCGTTGGCGACAAAGACCGACTCGGCAGGTGTGGCGAAACGCCTGGCGATCTTCGCCGAGGTGTCATACCGGTTCTTTCCGGCGATGCGCTCATCGGCCCCCAACTCGGCATACACCGCAGCGGAGACTCGCGAGGTGCCGCCGAGCACGACCACCCGCTCGGGCTCAAGATCCCGGAGGGCTTCGGCAACCGCCGAGGGCACCGAGTCGGAGCGAGTCAGCAGAATCGGGCCCCCCTTCAAGGCCGCTAACGATGCCCCACTCAGGGCATCCGGGAAGGCCGCGTCGTCACCGCTGGCGACATACACCACGGGCACCCCAGGTCGGTATGCCGACGCTAACCGAGCGGAGGTCTCATACCTGTTCGCGCCGCCCACCCGAGTGACGGCATACCCCTGGGTCATAAGATCCTGCTCGACGCTGGCGGGGATGGCCTTCTTCCCACCCAGGATCACAATGCGTGATGGCTGAAGCCGATCGAGTGCCGCCACCGTCGCACGCGGTAATCCGTTGTTGGCAAGGAGGATCGGGGCTGGATTGCCCGGGGGTCGGTCCAGATCTGGGACCATCCCCTTGGCCGCGATGGGCGAGGCCGAAAGAGCGTCGGCGAAGTGTGTGCCCGAGCTCAGATAGACGGTATCGACCTCTTCGGTGAACTTGGTCGAGACCGCCGCGGCTGTCTCATATCGGTTGGCGCCTGCCCACCGTTGCGCCGTCACCTCTGCCTGCGTCACCGCGCCACGAGCAACGACCGGGATCGTCACATCGTTCTGGTCAGCGGCGCTCCACCTCAACCAGCCATGCTGCCAGTCAGCGACACCGAGACCCCGGTTGCGCACCGAAATCGTGACGTCGATTGACGCGCCTGGACCAACGGTGAAACGCCTCGGCGTCACGGTGGCGCCTAGGGTGCTCGGGCCAGTGAAGTCCGCGGTGTAGGTCAACGGCCCCTCGCTCACGTTGGTGAGCGTGCGCACCACCTGCAATGGGGCGTCGCCGGGAAGCTGAGGGATCTGCAGAGAGGGAGCATTCAAGGTGTAGCCGCGTGAGGGAGTCTGCAAGAACTTCGTCCAGTCCCGCTGACGGGATTCCAAGACGAGTCCGGGGGCAAGCATCCTCGCGGGCAAGATCGCGGCGGCACCGCCAGCGAAGGGCGCATTGCTCTTTTCGTTGGCATACCGGTTGGCGGTGGTCATCATCGATGACTTCACAGCCATCGGCGACCATCTCGGGTGCAACTTCAATTGCAAGGCAGCCAACCCCGCAATGTGCGGGGACGCCATCGAAGTTCCACTCTTGTAGTACCAATCCGGTTCACCGTTCGCTCCACGCGAGAGCGCGGAGAAGACGTCAACCCCTGGCGCCCCGATATCGGGCTTGAGTATGGTTTGCTGGCGAGTCGGGACATTGGCCGGCCCGCGGCTTGAGGACGGCGCCACAGTCGCAGATGGGCCACCGTCGGTGCGATACCTGGTGGCAGCCACTGTCGTCATCCACGGCACTGGATGACTCAACGCATCGCTGGCGGTGGCACGGTTTCCAACTGACGTGGCCACAAAGATGCCTGCCGCCGCGGCGTTTTGGAATGCCAGGTCAACCGCGTCTCGATAGGTGTCTGTCGAGCCGCCCACGGAGAAGTTCACGACATCGACCCCGTCGGCCACGGCTGCCTCGAGGGCTGCAATGGAATCCCGCGGGTAACATAGCACCTGGCTATAGCGCGGGATATCCCAACATGCCTTGTATGCCGAAAGGTGTGCCATCGGTGCGACACCAGCAATACCGAAATGACCCTCTATCCCGTTGTAGTCGTATTCACGCCCGGCCGCGATGCCCGAGACGTGGCTGCCGTGTCCGTCGGTGTCCAACGGGCTCAGGCTGTCGCGATCTGCAATGTCTTCGCCATAAGCTGCCGGTCCTTCGGCGAAATAGCGACCTGCGACAATTTTGTTGGTGCAGGCGCTTTCTGGCCACGCGTCGGGGTCTTCTCCACCTCGCACGAACCGTTGAAGCCATCGGGAGCATTGGGCATGCCTTCGGCTGAGAATGACGGATTGTCCCAGTCGATTCCTGAGTCGATGACGCCGATGACTTGGCCCGTACCGGCATACGCGCTCCCGCCGAGTTGCATCCAGGCCCCGCCTGGGCCGCGAAGCCCGAGCTCATCGGGGGTGGGTATCGGTCATCGGCGCAGTGCGACCGGAGGTCGCAGACTCGCCCGTGTGCAGCGGGCGCGGCGTGTCCGGAGTGAGCGAGGTGACGTCGCTCCGCGCAGCTAACTCGGTGGCCTCGGCAGCAGTGAGCTCGACGGCGAAGCCGTTCAACACCGTGGTATATCGGCTGGTCGGCTGCGCCTCGACGTCGGCGAGCACCCGGTCTTGTGCGCGTTGCAGGGCATCGGCCCGACTGACCGCGGCCGCACTGGTGACGTCGACCGACTCGCCCGCCGCCGCCTTGGTGCTGGGGTGCAGGGCTACCGGCGCGTTGGGCAGTGCCACGATGTAATGACCCGCGGGTAACTCGTCTTCAGCGGCTGCCGGCAGTTGGCCGCTCAGCCCCACGAGGGCGATGCTTGCCGTAATGCCAATCCACTTGTTGAGCATCGAGTTTCGTGCCCGGGGCCACATGGCTTCCTCCACAGCGACGATGCTCATGCCATGAGGTGTGCGGTGCAAGCATCCGCATCGCAAAACCCCGAAAAGCCCCGGCATTCTGAATGTTCAGGCATCAATGCTCCGACCGTAACCTAACCCTACTTAGGCAAGCAAGGCGTGTTCATTGCAAACTCTTGACCATTGGGACGACGTCAGCGATGGACTTACGTATGTAGGTCGGTCGATAGGGATGCCTATCGACATCCGCCTTCTTGGTCGAACCGCTCATCACCAGGATGGTGCGCAACCCTGCCTGCACGCCGCTCATGATGTCGGTGTCCATCCGATCGCCGACCATGATCGTGTGCTCAGAGTGAGCATCGATGGTGTTCAACGCATGTCGCATCATCAGCGCGTTTGGCTTGCCGACGAAGAATGGCTCGATCCCGATCGCCTTGGTGATCAGCGCAGCCACGGCTCCAGTGGCAGGAATGGGGCCCTCTTTTGAGGGGCCACTGGCGTCGGGGTTAGTCGCGATCAACCGAGCGCCGTTGCTCACCAATCGGATGGCCTTGGTGATTGCCTCGAACGAATACGTCCGGGTCTCGCCGAGCACGACATAGTCGGGATCACGATCGGTAAGGACATAGCCGATGTCGTGCAGTGCGGTGGTGAGTCCGGCTTCGCCGATGACGTATGCCGATCCTTCCGCTCGCTGTGAGAGCAGGAACTGCGCGGTGGCTAAGGCCGAGGTCCAGATGCACTTCTCCGGCACATCGATACCGCTGCCCTTCAATCGGGCTTGCAGGTCACGGGGCGTGTAGATCGAATTGTTCGTCAGCACCAAGAAGGGGTGCCGGTGCTCTTGAGTTCCTCGATGAAGTCGTTTGCGCCGGGCAAAGCCTTGTCCTCGTGGACCAACACCCCATCCATGTCCGTCAGCCAACTCTTCACCGGTGTGTGATCGCTCATGGCACCCATCTTCTCGCGTTTTTAACTGCGGTCACCACTGCGGGATACGTGCTCAGGTGGGCAGCGTTTGCCGCACAGTGCCTCAGGGTGGCCCGGACCACCGCATACGCTGAGCGTCGTGATTGAGTTGAGCGCAACGATCTCGGCGTGCCGTATGGCCGCCGATCCGGGCTGGGTCGTCGGTCTCCATCGGAGTGCGAAGCACGGCTTCAGTAAGGAATCCGTCGATGAGATCGACCTCAGACAGGGTTACGGCGTCGTCGGGGATGCTCACGCTGGGGTGAAAGTGCAGCACCTGCACCGTGTCCGGCAGGACGCCGATCAGCCGAATCTGCGACAGGTGCATCTGATGCATGCTGAGCTCTTCGCAGAGTTAGCGGCAGACGGTTACACGGTCGCACCAGGGGACCTGGGTGAGAACATCACAACCATCGGGGTCGACCTCTTAGGCCTACCCGTTGGCACCCGCATCCACCTCGGCCACACAGTGCTGACCCTCACTGGACTGCGCAATCCGTGCGTTCAGATCGAACAATTTGCGCCAGGTCTTTTGAAGCGTTTGGTTGCCCGAGAAGATGGGCAGACTCGCCTGTTGGCTGGGGTGATGTCAGTGGTCACTCGGGGCGGGAAGGTCACAGCCGACGATGAGATCCGAGTCGAACTGCCTACCGGGCCTTTTCGACCGCTTGAACGCGTCTAGTCCGTCGGCTTCGGGTGGCGCCTTTGCCCGAACGCGCGATGCAAGGATTGTCGGCGAGCGCGATGAGTTGCGGACAGTTGGCGACTTCATCGCGCCGGATCTGATCGATGTCGAAACAGTGTCGGTGTTTCGCAAGCGATGGTTGTCACGAGCCATGAGCAGCAGGCGGTTCGACGCCGCATTGACCGACTTGGAACACCTCGAATTCGAGCGCGCTCCCGCGCGGCGGTTGATGCGCCGGGCCTTTGAACTACGTGCGAACATCACGGCCTACGACGGGGTCTACGTGGCCCTCGCCGAGTGCTCGGAGTCTGAGTTTGATCGATCTCATTCGGTGAACGTGCTGAGCCCGCTGGTGAATCGGGCAAGGAGATCGCGGTCGATGTCGACCCCGAAGCCTGGACCGGTCGGCACATCGACGACCCCGTCGTGCATCACGATTGGCTCGGTCACGATGTCTTGGGCATAGAAGCGGTCGGACCCGGAGATGTCGCCTGGCAGCGTGAATCCGGGCAGACCCGCCAGTGCAGCATTGGCCGAGCGGCCGATCCCGGACTCCAACATTCCGCCGCACCAGACCGCTACGCCATGTGCTCGGCATACGTCATGGATGGCCCTGGCCTGCAGATACCCGCCGACGCGGCCAGGTTTGATGTTGATTACCGCCGCTGCGCCAAGGCTGATCGCGTCAGCTGCCGCTTCTGGCGAGACGATCGATTCGTCCAGACACATCGGTGTCCGCATCTGCTTGGCGAGTTCCCCATGCTGGCGGATGTCGGCCTCGCCCAACGGCTGCTCGATCAGCAACAGATCGTGCTCGTCCAGATGCCGCAGGTGTGGCGCGTCAACCAGCGTGTATGCCGCATTGGCGTCGACCTGCAAAGGCAAGTCGGCACCAAATTCCTTGCGCACGGCCGCGACCGGCTCGAGATCGGCGCCAGGCTTGATCTTCAGTTTGATCCGGGCATAGCCGGCGTCGACATACCCCCGCACAGTCTCGACCATCTCGGGCACCGAGTCTTGGATGCCGACCGAGACCCCCGAGGGCACGGTGGTGACCCGGACCCCGAGGTATGCCGCAAAAGACAGGTCGGCCGCGCGCAACTGAGCGTCCAACACGGCCATCTCGACGGCAGCCTTGGCCATCGGGTGGCCGAGGAGGTGCTGCAAGTGCGAAGCAACGCTCTCGGCCCGCAGGTCCTCGACCGCAAACAGGGTCGGTGCGATCCAACGTCGAGTGACCTCAGCTGCCGCAGTCAAGAACTCGGCTGAATACAGCGGGGCGTCCATCGCCACGCACTCGCCCCAGCCGGTGACCATGCCCGCCGGGGTGTCCGCGATGGCCTCCACGACATAGGTCTTCTTCGTGGTTTCGCTGCCGAAGGATGTCGTGAACGGAGCAACAAGCGGCATGGCAAGGTGGTGCAGCCGCAGTTCGCGCAGTTTCATTGGTGCTCCTTGGTGAGGATGTAGCGGGCGGGACGCTCGATGCCGGTGACGCGCCAGTGGTCGGCCAGCAGCGAGGTGAAGGCGTCACGGGTCGCTTGGCGCCATCTGATCGCGGAATGGGGATCGGTGCGCCGCAAGCCCTCGACGTCGGTCGGCACCTCGACAGTGGCGATGCAGCAGCCATCGGGCACATCGGTATTGACCGGGCCTGGGTCGCCGCTCACGTTTGCCACCACGACGTGCCGCGAATTCTGCGCGGTGCTGGCAGTGGGTGCCCAGACCCTACGTAGATCCCACCTCATCAGCATCCGATCCGACCCCTGGCCCGCGTTCAGCCCGTCTGTCATCGGGCCGTAGTGCTCGGGGTGGTAGGCAGAAGCGACTGCCCCGATTCTGGCGATGTTGAAGAACGCGTTGCGCGCGACAAGCGGGTCGAAGGTCCAGGTGATGGCATCAACGCCTCGATCCAGCGCCCAGGCACGCTGATGCATCTTCATGGCCGCTCCGATGCCGCGACCGACGACCTCACCCCGGATCCCGGTGATGTGCGAGTGCAAAGGGGCGCCGGGCGGCCCGAAGAAGCCGACGCTGGCACCGACGACGTCACCACCACCGCGCGCCA
>JBBSNC010000015.1:0-21606 GCA_038232855.1 Actinomycetales bacterium | reverse complement strand
CGCGGACTCCTCGGCCGCACCGACATTGAGTGCGGCGGCGTGCGCTGCGGCCGCGATCTGCGCAGCAGTGGGGCCCTTCGATCCTTGTGCCGGAACGACGGACCTCACCTCCGAGCCCGACCCTGAACCGTGCTTGGCCGAGGATTCAGCGCGGGCGGAATCGCGTCCCTTACGGGAGCCGCGACCTTTGCCGGAGCCTGTACTTTCCTCCGCAGGCTTCTCGACGGGTTCGCTGTGTACGACGAGTCCACGCCCGTTGCAGTGAACGCAGGACTCGGAGAACACTTCGATCAGGCCCGAGCCGACACGTTTGCGCGTCATTTGCACCAATCCCAGAGAAGTCACCTCGGCGACCTGGTGTTTGGTGCGATCTCGACCGAGGCACTCCAAGAGCCGTCGCACGACCAATTCGCGATTGCTCTCCAGAACCATGTCGATGAAGTCGATCACAATGATTCCGCCGATGTCGCGAAGCCGTAACTGCCGTACGATCTCCTCGGCTGCCTCAATGTTGTTCTTGGTGACCGTCTCTTCCAAGTTCCCGCCAGAGCCCACAAATTTGCCGGTGTTGACATCTACCACCGTCATCGCCTCGGTGCGGTCGATGACCAGCGAGCCCCCCGAGGGCAGCCAGACCTTGCGGTCCATTGCTTTGGCCAGCGCCTCCGTGACCCGGTGTTCAGTGAAGACGTCGTTGGTCCCGGTCCATTTCTGCATACGGTCTTGCAAGTCCGGGGCGACGCGCTCGATGTAGTCGCTGACCTCGCCCCATGCTTGATCTCCGGAGACGATCAACCTCGCGAAGTCTTCGTTGAAGACGTCTCTGATGACGCGTACGGTCATGTCCGGCTCGCCGTGCAGCAGCACTGGCCCGCTCGCCGACTTGCCCTTGCTAGCCGCCTTGGCTCGGATGCTCTCCCACGTTGCCGTGAGCCGCTCCACGTCGGCGCGCAGATCGTCCTCGCTGGCCCCCTCAGCGGCAGTGCGCACGATGACTCCGGCGTCTGCAGGAACCACCTCTTTGAGGATCTTCTTCAACCGAGAACGCTCGTTCTCGGGAAGTTTGCGGGAGATTCCAGTCATCGAGTTGTCCGGGACGTACACCAAGAAGCGACCAGGGAGTGAGACCTGGGAGGTCAGCCTGGCCCCCTTGTGACCGATCGGATCTTTGGTGACTTGGACGAGCACCGATTCCCCCGGCGTGAGGGCATTTTCGATCCGCTTGGCCTGATTAACCTCAAGGCCTGCGGCGTCCCAGTTGACCTCGCCGGCATACAACACCGCGTTTCGTCCTTTGCCAATATCGACAAAGGCGGCCTCCATGCTGGGCAACACGTTTTGCACTCGGCCCAGGTAGACATTGCCGACCGTCGTAGCTTGAGTTTCTCGAGAGACATAGTGCTCGACGAGGACGCCATCCTCCAGCACCCCGATCTGAGTACGGTCCTCCCGACCGCGCACCACCATGACACGATCCACGCTCTCACGGCGGGCGAGGAACTCTGCCTCGCTGATAACGGTGCGACGCCGACCGACTTCGCGGCCTTCGCGGCGTCGCTGACGTTTCGCCTCGAGCCGGGTTGACCCCCGCACGCCGGTGACCTCATCGCGTGCCGTTCGCTCGGGACTGTCGCCACGACGCCGCCGGCGACGCCGTTTGCTGCTCGCATCGCTTTCGTCTCCGTCAACGTCGGAGTCTGCAGCACTCTGGGCGTCATCCTCGTTCGAGACTTCGCTCGCGCCTGCCCCGGTGTCGCGTGATCCTGATTGTTTGCCCGACTTACCCTGCTTAGAGCCCTGGGAGCCACTCTTGCCGCCGGTAGAAGATCCGCCCGATTTGCCTTTGCCTCGTCCACCGCCTTTTGCCCCGTCGGCGTCCTGACCAGCAGACTCCGAGGGGGCATCGCCTGCTTCCTGGCTGTTGTCACTGACGTCCTCAGGACCCCCCTCATCACCGCCTTGGCCGCGCCCCCGACGCCCCTTGCCGCCGCGCTTGCGCCGACGGTTCTTCGAGGCCGCCTCCGCGGAGGCGTCAGAGACACCATCGCCTTCGGGTGCATCTGCCGAGCCAGCATCCGCCGAGCCCGCGCCCGCGCCTGCGGGAGTGGAATCTGCGGATTCTCCGTCGACCTTGCTCGAGGCGGCCTGCGAGGGCTGCTCCCCTGGTGTGGATTCGCCACCGGTTTGCTTGCCTGCGCCCTCGGTCTCTGCGGCCTGACGGCGTGGGCGTGCCGGTCGTGCGGGCACATCGCTGAGGTCAGGAGCCTTGAACACCAGCCCAAAGCCTGCGGCGGGTGCTGCCTTGGGCTGGGCTTTCGGGGGCTCGGCAGGATCCGTCGGCGCCTTGTCTGCTGACGTCTTATCTTTCGGTGCCTTGTCTTTCGGTGCCTTGTCTTTCGGTGCCTTGTCTTTCGGTGCCTTGTCTTTCGGTGCCTTGTCTTTCGGTGCCTTGTCTTTCGGCGTCTTGTCGGCACTCGCCGTGGCAGGTGTGAACGGCGAGAAGTCCGGGGACTTGTCCGCTGCCTTACCTTCGGTCTTCTTCGGTGCGTCGTCCGTGGTGGACATTGCGTCCTCTCGTGCCACCTCGAAGAGTCCACACCGGGCTAGATCAGCCCATCCTCCGCTGTGGCGGTTGCGTCGTCGGACCCAACGGGGCCGGACGGAAGTTCATCCGTGCACTCCTTGGCTCGCGCACTTCGCGCGTCACCATGTCGTGCCAGAGTGAGCCAGCGGCTACCTGCTTTGCGCACCGTTACTCGACGGGGCGCACCGCGGCCATCTCTGGGCCCTGCGGCGGGTGTGGGTGCCGACGAGCCAGTGGCAGTATCGCATAGAAGCGCGCACTCTCAGCCCAACTGAGCCAGCACCAAGCCAGCCCTGACCTTTGGCGTGAACCACGTGGACTTGCGTGGCATTGCCTGACGTTGCACGTTCACGGCGACGAAGTCGTCGACCGTGACGGGTGCGATCAGCACCGCTGCTGCTGCCTTGCCATCATCGACCGCCTGACGCAACCACGCCGGTGGGTAGTCACCGCCGATATATCGGACCCTAGAGTCCGCCGGATCCCACCCCAGGACGTCACCGATCAACACTCGTTCCACGCACGCGTGATCCATGGTCTCGACTCCCGCGCGGAGGTCTTGCGCCGCCGCTGGGAAGCGCACCGCGAACTGGCGACCTCCGGCATACACATGGATGGTGCCCCCCGCAGTCGGCGTCGTCACCGGACCAGATATCTCCTCGACCTGCGCACCGGCAGCCAGTAGTGCCTCATCGATGGCCCCGACCTCGTCGGGCCACCGCTCCAGCAACCGGTGGTAGGGCTGCAACGACAAAGCTTCAGGCACCGTGATGACGGCTAAAAATTGGGAGAGGCCCGCCTGCTGTGCAGCCAGACTGCGGTGGTTGCCATCGGCCACGACCAACTCTCCGGCCCCTGCCAAAGCACACACACGAGAGGCCATGCTGACTTCGGTCACCACGAAGACCTCGTGCCTGCGACCGGCTTGATCCACATCCACGACGTCCGGTGCAGGAGCCGCCTCGCAGATCTGCGCGAGCAGCCCGGCCAGTTCAACCCCTGATTCGGTCTGGATCAACAGCACGGCCGAGAGTAGATGGCGGGTGGCTTCCACGAGGGCCACCCGTTCCCGCACTTTGGCGGCGAAGACATCCTCGTTACGGATCACTAACCCCGGCTCGTCGGCACTGGTCGAGATCTGGTCGGTGTCGACCATCGCGAACAGGCCTAGGCTTACCGCCCCATCCGATGCCATGATCCGGTATGCCGCAACGACATTGTCCGCCGGTCGATAGCGGCCCTGCTCTTTGGCGTGGGTGAGCCGCTGCACCGCCCTCGGCAACGCTTCGGTGAAGGTGCTCAGGTTCGGGTTTGGGGCTAGGTGCGGCATCTCCACGGCCAAGGCGCTGTGCTCATTGGCTTCGATCACCGTCGTGATCTCGGCTTCGTCGGCAAACTCGTCATAGTTCTGCGCACCAGTCCCGCCGACACTTATCCAGGCATGGGAGATGGGATGAACGGCGCTCATGGGCTGGCAGGTTACGCTGTCCGCTCCGCAATCACGACCCTCAAGGTGGAAGAGCGTGCGCGTCTACAACTTCGCCGCGGGGCCGGCCACAATGCCCCTGGACGTCCTGACCCAGGCCCAGTCCGAACTCACCGACTGGCTTGATCTGGGTATGTCCGTGATGGAAGTCAGCCATCGCAGCAAAGACTTTGTCGCCACTGCGCAGCGCGCGGAGGCCCTCTGCCGTGAGTTGCTGGGAATCAACGACGACTACGAAGTCTTGTTCTTGCAAGGCGGCGCGACCGGGCAGTTCTCGGCCATCCCGCAGAACCTGACTGCCCCTGGCGCCGTCGTTGACTACATCAACACGGGTGCTTGGTCGAAGAAGGCCATCGCCGAGGCGCGGAAGTATGCACAGGTCCAGGTCGTGTCCGACGAAGCTGACAGCGGGTACACCACGGTCCCCGACCTGGGCACTATCGAGGTCAGCGAGGATTCTGCATACCTGCACTACACCCCGAACGAGACCATCGGGGGCGTCGAGTTCGGCTATGTGCCAGACGTGCCAGTGCCGTTGATCGCGGACATGTCGTCGACGATCATGTCCCGCCCGATCGATGTGAGCCAATACGGGTTGATCTATGCCGGTGCACAGAAGAATCTCGGCCCGGCCGGCCTGTGCGTAGTCATCGTCCGCAAGGATCTGATCACACAGCCACGCCCATCGACGCCGTCGGTGTGGGACTACAGCCAAATGGCCCGCAATGACTCCATGCTCAACACGCCGCCGACGTTCGGCTGGTATCTGCTCGGGTTGACCTTGCAGTGGATTCACGACACCGGCGGGTTGGCCGCGATGGGCGAGCGAAACCGGCTTAAGGCCGAAAGACTGTATGGCGCGATCGATGCCTCGTCGTACTACTGCAACCCTGTCGCGCCGAACGCTCGCAGCTGGATGAACGTGCCGTTTCTGCTAGCGGACCCCGCACGCGATGCCGACTTCATCTCGGCCGCAGCGCTGGCAGGTCTGCATAATCTGGAAGGGCACCGTTCGGTGGGTGGCATGCGCGCGAGCATCTACAACGCGATGCCCGCCGAGGGAGTCGAAGCGCTCATCCACTTCATGCAGGACTTCGAGCAGCAGCACGCGTAGTTCTGCCGCGTCCCGATGATTACTGACCGCTACCCACTGAAAGCACACCCGTGACCTATCGGATCAAGACCTACAACGCCATCAGTCCTATTGGTCTGGCTCGGCTACCCCACCACTTCGAGATCGGCCCGGAGGTCGCCGCAGCCGACGCAATTCTGCTGCGCTCGGCGGATCTGCACACCGAGGTCATCGATCACACCGTCGTCGCCGTAGCCCGGGCCGGGGCCGGCACCAACAACGTGCCCGTCGCAGAACTCAGCAGCCGAGGGGTGGTGGTGTTCAATACCCCCGGCGCCAACGCAAATGCGGTCAAGGAACTGGTGCTGGCTGGCATCCTGCTGGCAGCGCGGAACATTTGGCCAGCCGCACGGTTCACCGCCGACCTCGCTG
This sequence comes from Actinomycetales bacterium, assembly GCA_038232855.1. Taxonomy (GTDB): domain Bacteria; phylum Actinomycetota; class Actinomycetes; order Actinomycetales; family Dermatophilaceae; genus Ornithinicoccus. The sequence continues at coordinate 16,032 of JBBSNC010000015.1, read as the reverse complement.
GCGAGCAAGGCGATCTCAACACCACCGTGGAACAGGCGAAAAAGACCTATGCCGGATTCGAATTGCCCGGTCGCACCCTCGGAGTCATCGGTTTAGGGGCGATCGGGGTGCTGGTGGCTAACGCCGCCGCGGGTTTAGGGATGAAAGTCCTGGGCTACGACCCGGCGCTCACCGTAGGCCGCGCATGGCAGTTGAGTTCGACCGTTGAACAGGCACTGTCACTGGAAGATCTGTTTTCCCGCTCCGATCTCCTCACGGCCCACGTGCCGCTCATCGATGCCACTCGTGGCCTCATCGGTGTCGACCAAATCGCTCTGATGAAGCCCGGTGCCACCGTGCTGAACTTTGCTCGGGGCGGAATCGTGGACGACGAGGCCGTCCTCGCCGCACTGGACGATGGTCGCCTGCATGCCTACATCTGCGACTTCCCCTCACCCGCCCTGGTCTCCCACCCCAAGGTGGTGGCGCTGCCACACCTGGGAGCCTCGACCGCAGAGGCCGAGGAGAACTGTGCCGTCATGGCCGCGGATCAGGTGCGGGACTACCTGATCGACGGGAACATCCGCAACAGCGTCAATATCGGGCAGGCCGTGCTGCCGCGCACCCCAGACGCGACTCGACTGGCGATCTTCAACGCCAACGTGCCCAACATGGTCGGGCAAATCTCAGCCGTGCTGGCTCGCGGCGAGCTCAACATCGCCGACCTCATCAATAAGTCGCGCGGCGACTTCGCCTACACGCTCATCGACGTGGAGGGTGAGGTCACGGACGCTGTGGTCCAGGAAATCTCCTCTATTGAAGGCATCCTGCGCATTCGGGTTCTGTAGCCGCCATAGTTCGGTGTATGCCTTCCTGTTCGCTCGCTCAGCAGGTGAGGTTGTGACCGCCTGACTTCTAAGCCAAGATTTCGGCATACCCAGGAGGTCATATGAGCAAGAAGGCTGCGCTGCCCGAGGGCGCCGACGACGAACGCACCGAGGTGCAGAACGAGCATTCCGAGAACTACACCAAAAAGGGGCGCCTGAAGAAAGACGTGTACGAGGCGGAGATGGAGCGCCTTCAGGAGCAACTCGTCCTGCTTCAATACTGGATCCAAAGCCAGGGCTTGAAGGTGCTGGTGATCTTTGAGGGCCGAGGCTCGGCAGGCAAGGGCGGGGTGATCAAGCGGATCGCCGAGCGGACGAGCCCGCGCACGGTCAAGGTGATGGCGTTGCCGAAACCGACTGAGCGGCAGCAGACCCAATGGTATTTCCAGCGGTATGTCGAGAACCTGCCCGCCGCTGGCGAAATGGTGATGTTTGACCGCTCTTGGTACAACCGCTCCAACGTCGAGTGGGTGATGGGCTACTGCACCGAAGAAGAGCATGCCGAGTTCCTGCGCAGTTGCCCCGAGTTCGAGCGCATGCTGGTCCGCTCCGGCATCATCGTGCTGAAGTACTGGTTCTCAGTGTCGTATGAGGAGCAACGCAAACGGTTCGAGGCGCGCAATGCTGAGCCGTTGAAACGATGGAAACTCTCCGACATGGACCTGGCCGAACACGAACTGTATGTGCGCTACTCGATGGCCAAGGACACGACCTTCCAATACACTGACATCAAACAGGCGCCTTGGTATGTCGTCCCTTCCGATGACAAGCGAACTGCTCGGATCAACTGCATCGGCCACCTGCTGGATCAGTTCGACTACGAGGATGTTGCCCCGGATCCGGTGGAGCTGCCGGTGATGAAGGACGTGCCTTACGTGCGCCCTCCCATGCACGAGCAGACCTTCGTCGAGCAGAAGTTCTAATCGGACCTAGATCGAGTTCAACCTACTCGGCGCACGTGGTTACCTCGTGCGCCGCGGCGCGTGCTGGGCGCTTGCCAACAACCCAACTGCCAGCCAGCAGGCGAGCATGGAAGACCCCCCATAGGACACGAAGGGCAGCGGCAGCCCAGTCACCGGCATCAAACCCACGTTCATCCCAATATTCTGAAAAGTTTGGAACGCGAACCAGCAGGCGACCCCCACTGCCACCATGCGTCCGAAGGCGTCGTCCGTCACGAGGGCCACCCACAGCGAGCGCAAGACCAGAAACCCCAGCAATGCAATCACGCCGAAGGCACCCCAAAAGCCCCACTCCTCGCCGATGACGGAAAAGATAAAGTCTGTCTCCTGAAACGGGATGAACCCGCCCTGGGTCTGCCTTCCCTCGCCCAGGCCGGCACCGTTCGCCCCGCCAGAACCGATGGCAAGGCGCACCTGTGCGCTCTGATAGCCGATGCCGCTGGGGTCCAGGCTGGGGTCGGCGAAGGCCAGCAGCCGGTTCACTTGATACTGGTCCAAAAGGGGGATGCGCAGGGCGGCAGTGATCGTCCCGGCGCCGGCCACCACTGCGCCGACATTCCACCACCACCGCGCCCCGGAAGCGGCGATCACGCCCACCGTCGCTGCCCCTAGCACCAATGCTGTCCCCAGGTCGGGCTGGGCCAAGATCATCGCCGCGGGGATTCCCCCTAGTGCCCATGCAGACACCACTTCGCGTGCCCCTGGCCCCCGGGCAGGGTCTCTGCTTTCGGCGAGGATCATCGCCAAGCCGATCACCAGGCCGATCTTGGCCAACTCGGCTGGTTGCAGCGAGAATCCACCGGGCAAAAAGAGCCACGAGCGCGATCCGTTCACGGTTTGCCCGATTGGCCCCAGCACGAGCGCCAGCCCGCCTAAGCCAACCAGGTAGATCCAGGGCGCAGCCGCACGAATCCAGCGCACATCCACGCGTACCAACAGCACTGCCATCGTTGCGCCGATCGCCGTGTTGATGAGGTGCCGCACCATCAGCGCGCCACCGACCTGTTCATGGGTGGCCGACCACACCAGGATCGCGCCGATCAGCGACAGCCCCAGAGCCGCGACGTACAAACCCCAGTCGGTGTGCGCGTATCGCCTCGCCGCTCCGCGGCCAGCATTCGGGCTCCGCACGTACGCCACGGCGCGACTATCCTCCTAGGACGGACCGACACACCGCGACGTCGCGGGCCATTTGGTCACGCAGTTCCGCCAACGACTCAAAGCGCTCGTTGCCGCGCAGCCGCGCCACGAAGTCCACCCCGACCATCTCCTCGTACAGGTCTAAATCCAACCGATCCAGGACGTAGGCCTCCACCGTGCGGTCGAGCACGTCGGTGAATGTTGGGTTCGTGCCGACCGAGATAGCCGCCGTAAGGCGCCGGTCCGCATCGTCGGCAGCGCGGTCCGTACGCTCCAACCAGCCCGCATACACTCCATCAGCTGGCACCATCCCCACCGCGTCATCGCCGAGATTGGCCGTCGGGTAGCCGAGTTCGCGACCCCGGTGGTGGCCGTGGACCACGGTGCCCGTGACTCGGTGAGCTCGACCCAGGATTTCGGTGGCGCAGTCGACGTCACCCTCACGCAGGGCAGATCGCACTCGACTGGACGACCACTGCCGCAACCCCTCAATCGCCTGTCCGAGTACCTCGTGAGTCACAACCTCGAATCCGTAGTCGCGGGCCAGTTCGCGCATAGTGTCTATGTTTCCGCTGTTGCGGATCCCGAAGCGCGTGTCGGCGCCGACGACCATGACGCTCACCCCCAGGCCCTCGACAAGCACCTGTCGGACGAAGGAGTCTGGGGTCAACTGGGCGAAGTCACGGGTGAACGGCAACGTCAGGGTGGCATCCAGTCCGCAACGACTCATGAGCATCAACCGGTAGTCGGGTCCGGTGATCTGCTCAGGCGCCCGCTCCGGGTGGAGAACTCCCACCGGATGCGGGTCGAAGGTCAGCGCCACACTGCGCTCCCCCCGTGTCCTTGCCAACCGCCCGACCGTGCCTAGCACTGCCTGATGGCCTCGGTGGACGCCGTCGAAGTTGCCCAGGGTCACCACGCTAGGGGCTCGGTGCGAGCGGGCTTGTTCCACACTCGTCCAGCGATCCACGGCCGCTACTCTAACCGGCCGGAAAGACGACTCGACTGCGCGCCTGCTCGCCGCTGTCATCCAGGATGGCCACAAGGTTTCCCGCTGGCCCGATAGCAGCCACTACCGCTGCCTCCGGATCGCTGTGCCCGGCAATGCGCTGGCCTTGGCGCAAGGCCTGCACTTGCGAATGGTCCAGGTGACGCACGTTCAACGCAGCTTCAGCGGCACGCGCCATGGGCAACACCCCGCGGTCTTCCAGCGCCTGGATCTGCTCCAGAGAGCGCGCCTGTGCCTGGTCATAGGGACCCACCCTGCTCCTGCGCAGCGCGGTCAGGTGCCCACCCACGCCTAGCGTCGTGCCGAGGTCTCGCGCCAGTGCCCGCACATAGGTGCCTGAGCTGACATCCACCACGACATCGAGGTCGAGGGTCTCACCTGGACCGGGCGCCCTCGACAGGATCTCGAAACGGTGGACGGTCACTGGTCGCGATGGCAGCTCAACGCTCTCCCCCGCGCGCACCCGAGCATAGGAGCGCTTGCCATTCACCTTGATCGCGCTCACGGCGCTCGGCACCTGGTCAATCGCGCCGCTCAACGTGGCGACCGCCTCGTTGATCGCCACATCCGTGAGCTGGCTCGCATCCGCGGACGAGACCACCTCGCCTTGCCGGTCGTCGGTGACTGTGTCCTGTCCGAGCCGGATCGTCGCGGCATATGACTTGTCCAGCCCAACCAAGAAGGTGAGCAATTTGGTGGCCCTGTTGATGCCCAGCAGAAGCACGCCGGTGGCCATCGGGTCGAGGGTGCCAGCATGCCCGACTCGGCGTGTGCCACACAGCCCTCGCACCTTGGCGACGACGTCGTGGCTGGTCCACCCCTCCGGCTTGTCGACGATCAGCAGGCCGTCTGGGCTCACTGAGCCTCGAGATCCTCGGGTGTCTCCTCAGTCGATTCGCCCTCGGTCAACTCGTCATCGGTGAGCTCGTCCTCGGGGCGCGGTTTGCGATAGGGGTCTGCCTCGCCGGCGTATGCCGATTCCTGCCGGGAAGCCGCCAATTCGGCGTCACGCTGATGCACTTGGCGCATCACGTCGTCCAGGTGAGCAGCGTCTTCAGGCAGGGCGTCAAGGACGAACTCGAGGCTCGGGGTGAGGCGAATCCCTAGACCCTTGCCGACATGGGAGCGAATACGCCCGCGATATGCAGCCAGGACTTCGGCTGCAGCATCGCGCTCCTCGGCGCCACCTAAGACCGTGTAGAAAACCGTGGCCTGTTGCAGATCACCCGTCACCCGGACATCAGTGATCGTCACGAAACCCAGGCGAGGGTCCTTGACCAGCGAATCTAGCCCCGAGGCCACCAGGACTTTGGTGCGTTCGGCAATCTTTCGGGCACGGGCGGCATCGGCCATGGCTCCTCCTGCAGGTAGTAGGTAGTCGCGACGCTCAGTCTAGGGCTGGATCGTGGCCCCACCCTGTCGGCCCGCCTCGTCTACCTTCGATGTCATCCATCGAGGCGAGAGGGCGGCGGCGAGCCGACACGGGTGCACACATCGTGACCGGGACCCGGTCAGGAACGCGGAATCTCCCGCATCTCATAGGTGGTGATCAGGTCATCGATCTGGATGTCGTTGAAGGAACCGAGATTGACACCACATTCATAGCCATCACGGACCTCGGTGACGTCATCCTTGAAGCGCCGCAGGCCTGCGATCTGCAGGCTCTCGGTGATGACGACGCCATCTCTGGTGATTCGCGCCTTCGCGCCACGTCGCAACTCACCACTGCGGACTAGCGAACCAGCCACGTTGCCGAACTTGGAGGACCTGAAGATCTCGCGGATCTCGGCGGTGCCGGTGGTCTCCTCGACATACTCCGGCTTGAGCATGCCCTTCAGCGCGTTCTCGATGTCGTCAATCGCCTGATAGATCACCGAGTAGTACCTGATCTCCACGCCTTCACGCTCAGCAACCTCGGCGTTCTGCCCTTCGGCTCGCACGTTGAAGCCGAGGATGATGGCATCGGAGGCCACCGCGAGGTTGATGTTGTTCAGCGTGATGGCACCGACCCCGCGGTCGATGATGCGCAGGTCAACTTCTTCGCCGACATCGATCTGCAGGAGCGCGTCTTCCAACGCCTCCACCGAGCCCGACACATCGCCCTTGAGGATGAGGTTGAGCGTTTCGACCTTGCCCGCTGCCAGCGCTTGGTTGAGGTCTTCCAGGCTGATCCGCTTGCGCGCCTTGGCCAGCGAGGCTTGGCGATCTGCTGCCTCGCGCTTCTCGGCAATCTGACGGGCCGTACGGTCATCCCGAGCAACGACGAACGTGTCGCCCGCGCGTGGCACTGATCCCAAGCCGAGGACCTGCACTGGACGTGAGGGTGGAGCCTCGGTCAAGTTGTTGCCGTGCTCATCCAGCATGGCTCGGACGCGACCGTGGGCCGCCCCCGTGACGATGGCATCGCCGACCTTGAGCGTCCCTTGCTGGACCAGCACCGTTGCAACGGCACCGCGGCCGCGGTCGAGATTGGCCTCGATCGCCACTCCACGTGCGTCTTTGTTCGGGTTGGCCCGCATGTCCAGGGCCGCATCTGCCGTGAGCAGGACCGCCTCAAGCAGCTCGTCGATGTTCTGGCCAGCCTTGGCTGAAACGTCCACGAACATCGTGTCGCCGCCATACTCCTCAGCGATGAGGTTGTATTCGGTCAACTGTTGGCGAACCTTCTGCGGGTTGGCGCCTTCGACATCGATCTTGTTGACTGCCACCACAATCGGCACATCGGCCGCTTGAGCGTGATTCAACGCCTCGATGGTTTGAGGCATGACGCCATCGTCGGCTGCAACCACCAGAATCGCGATGTCTGTCACCTTGGCGCCACGAGCACGCATCGCCGTGAAGGCCTCGTGACCGGGCGTGTCGATAAACGTCACTGCCCGGTCGCTGCCCTCGTGCTGAGCGTGCACCTGGTATGCACCGATGTGCTGCGTGATGCCTCCGGCTTCGCCTTCGGCGACGTCGACTTCGCGGATCGCATCCAGCAATCGAGTCTTTCCGTGGTCGACGTGACCCATCACGGTCACGACCGGTGGACGCGGGTGCAGGTCTTCGTCAGTTTCGGCTTCGGCCTCTGCTTCGAGGTCGATGTTGTACGCCGAGAACAGTTCGCGCTCTTCTTCTTCTGGCGACACCAAGCGGATGTCGTAGCCCAGTTCCGATCCAAGGATCCCAAAGGTGTCTTCATCCAGGGATGCTGTCGCTGTGGCCATCTCGCCGAGATGGAACAGCACGGTCACCAGCGACGCGGGATCGACGTTGATCTTGTCGGCGAAGTCGGTCAGTGAGGCTCCACGTCGCACGGTCACCGTGGCCCCGTTGCCGCGAGGCACATTGACGCCACCGATGGCAGGAGCCTGCATCTGCTCGAACTCGGCGCGCTTAGCCCTCTTGGACTTGCGACCGCGGACCTTTCCACCGCCACGACCGAAGGCGCCTTGCGTGCCGCCACGACCACGAGGTCCACCACCGCGGCCACCGCCGCCGCCTCGGAACCCGCCGCCACCGGCGGGCGCACCACTTGGGGCTCCGCCGGGACCTGCTGGGCCACGACCGCGACCTCCCGGGCGAGCGGGCCGCTCACCTGGCCGGGGCACGGCCGCGCGATCCGGCATCATGGCCGGGTTGGGCCGCGCACCGCCGCTGCGAGGTGCACCGGGCCGGGGGCCACCACTGCCTGCATCGGACCCACGGCTTCCACCGGGGCGAGGCATTCCCTGGCTCGGCGCGAAGGGATTATTGCCTGGGCGCGGGGCGCCGCGATCTCCGCGGTCGGCGGAGCGTTCACCCCGGTCGCTGGGACGCTCGGCCCGGTCGCTGGGACGCTCGCCGCGATCGGGTCGACCGGTACGCATCCCCTGACTGGGCGCGAACGGATTGTTGCCTGGTCGAGGGCCGGGCTTGGCCCCGGGGCGACTGCTCTCGCCACGGCCGGTGGGACGATCCGCCGCGGGCTTGGCCGGGCTGCGCGGCGCCGGCTTGGGGCTGCCACCGCTGCGCTCCGGACGTGCTGTCCGCAGTGCATCTGTACCCGCCGACCCATCCGTCGACACTTCTCGCTCTGTTGGCGTGGACGTCGCCTCGCGCGCTGCAGCGGCTACGTCAGCGTCGGCTGAGGGCGGGGGCGCGCCGGGCGACTCGTCGACTGGAGCGGGGCTCGGGGCGGGCGAGGGGCGTCTGGGTCCCGGAGTGGGGCCCTTCGAGGTGACGCGCGCATCCGTCTTGGGTTGCGGTGAGGTGCCTGTTTCGGCGGGTGCCTTCGGCGCCGTCTTGCCCTTGGCGGCCTTCTTGCCATCTGTTGGGGGGTTTTCCTTGATCTTGCGGACGACCGGGGGTTCGATGGTCGACGATGCCGACCGGACGAACTCGCCCTGTTCCTTCAGGTGGGCGAGCAACTGCTTGCTCTCAACCCCGAGCTCTTTCGCGAGCTCATAGACCCGAACCTTAGCCACGTTTCTCCTACTGGTTGTGCCGCGGCCAAGCCCTAGGGCGTGCACCGCGACTATTGCTGGTGGATGCTCATTGCTGAGTACTCATCGGGTGCTCATCAGCGTCTAACCCGCTTCCGGTCAGTGGTGCGAAGCCATCTGGCTCCGCCTGTCTTGATCATCCCGAAGCGCCCTTCAGAATTTTTGTGCGTTGTGCCCGATCCAGCCGATCACCGCGTGTGTGTCCGGCATGCCACTCACTCTCAGCGCACGCCCAAACGCACGACGTTGCTGAGCCGCCTGCACGCATTCGTGCGTTGCGTGGACATAGGCGCCCCGGCCGTGTTCTACGCGGTCAGGGTCTGGTTGTACAGAGGTCTGCGTTGTGCCGGAGCCGTTGGCCTTGACCTGGATCCCGACAACCCGCAACAACTGCCGCTGCTCATCCCGACAACGGCAGCCAATGCAGGTGCGCACGGGAGTGCGTCTGGTCTCGGCGGTCACGACAGCAGGATAGACAGCGCGTCTAGTCTACAGGTTTTCCAGGCGTCTCAGTGTCGGAGCGTATGTCGATCCGCCAGCCAGTCAACTTGTTGGCCAGTCGGGCGTTCTGCCCTTCACGACCAATCGCCAACGACAACTGGTAATCCGGCACCACCACCCGAACCTGCTTCAGATCTTCATCGACGACCTCCGCGCTCAGCACCCGCGCCGGTGAAAGCGCAGAGGCCACGAAGTCGGCCGGATCGCTCGAATAGTCGACGATGTCGATTTTCTCACCCTGAAGCTCCGCCATCACGGCGCGGACCCGTTGACCCATCGGGCCGATGCAGGCGCCCTTGGCGTTGACCCCGCTGGCCTTGGCCACGACTGCCATCTTCGTGCGGTGCCCGGCTTCCCGAGCCAACGCCACGATCTCCACCGTGCCGTCGGCAATCTCCGGCACCTCCAACGCAAAGAGTTTGCGAACCAGATTGGGGTGCGTGCGAGACAACGAGATGAGCGGTCCGCGGGCTCCTCGCTTGACGCTGACAACGAAGCAGCGAAGCCGCTGCCCATGCTGATAACTCTCCCCCGGCACCTGCTCCGCGCTAGGCAACTCTCCCTCAACACTGCCGAAATCGACAAGCACACTGCGCGGATTGCTCGATTGCTGGATCAGGCCGGAGACGATCTCATTCTCGCGGTCCCGGAAATCACCCAGCACTGCGTCGTCCTCCAACTCGCGCATACGCTGCATGATGACCTGACGGGCGGTGGCGGCCGCGACCCGCCCGAAGCCATCCGGGGTGTCATCGAACTCAGGGCCGGGCTCGCCCGGCATACCGTCCTCGCCAACCGTGGCCGCTTCGCGCGCCCAGACAGTCACATGACCGGTCTTGCGGTCCAACTCCACGCGCGCATTCGATGCTGATTCGGCACCGTGGACGCGGTCATAGGCACTGTGTGTGGCCTGCTCGATGGCATGCACCAACGTGTCGAGCGGGATCTCGCGCTCGGCTGCGATCCCGCGCAGCATCGCCATATCGATGTCCATCAGGTGTCCTTTTCCGTGGGTCGGCTGAATTCAACCTGGACGCTGGCCCGGGCGATGTCTTGGTAGGCGATCGGTGCAAGCTCAGCCGATCGGAGTGTGATCCCCGCAGGGGCCGCGGCAACCAGTCGTCCTGCACGCTCCTCGCCACCGCTCAGACTCACTTCCAGCAGACGCCCGACGTTGCGTCGAAAATGGGCGGGTTCGCGCAGTGGCTTGCCGACCCCGGCAGAGCTGACTTCAAGGGTGTATGCCGAGGCCCCCATCGCATCCGAGGCGTCCAGGGCCTCATTGAGCGTCCGGGTCGCCGCGGCGACCTCGTCCAACGTCAATGGCTCGATGATGCTCGTGTGGTCCTCATCATCTAGATGTGCCAGATCACGGGCCACCGTGATCCGAACGACCCGGCGCTTTCCTGCTGCTGAGACCGAGACGTCTTCGATGACGACGTCATTGTGGGCTTCGGCCAGCGCCTGTGCCCCCTCGTGACGGATCTGCTCGCCCACGGATGTGGCTGCCATCGATCCTCCCTCTTCTCTTGTGTCAAGCGATCCCACTACATCCGGACGTACACCCCGGAAAGAACACTCTAACCGCTGAGGCCAGCGCGTATGTCTGCCATGATCTCGGCTATGTCGGCTCCCGCGGATCGAACGCCTCGATGCTGAGTCGCCGCGCATTCGTCGCCGGCGTGAGCGTCACGTTGCTCGCCTCGACCGCCGCTTGTGAGGGGGAGAGCGCCTCCCCCTCACCTTCGGAGCGTACCGAGGCAGAAGCACAGCAAAGAGACGCGGACCTGCTGGACTCAACCGTGCTGGCCGCAACCTTGCAGCGGACTGCTGAACTGCGCGCGTTGGCACCTCGACCCAGCAAGCCAGTCGGCACCGGGAGCCGCGCGGAGCCGTTGGCAGACGTCATTCGGGTGCTCGGCATCCAGCAAGCTGTCTTGGACCGGATGGTTCGGGCCGTTCATCCGCAACTCGCCGACGTCGCACGTGACGCCGCCGAGACAACGTCGCTCCCGCTGGCCGAATTCGCCGACCTGATTGCCGACTCCTCGATCAGCGACCCGATCCAACTCGAACTCCAAGAGGTCAGCGCCGCCAACGTGCCCACCCTGATGGCCCTGCACGGCCAGCGGGCCGCTGCGGCCGTGGCTCTGGGTCACGAGGTTGCGTGGCCTGTCCTGGTAGGCCCGACCGGGGCTGGTGCGATCACGATTCTGGCTGGCCTGCGACAAGCAGTTTACGGTTTCGAGGTGCTGGTCTCCCGCACTGATGCGCAAGAGCGCGAGCGGCACGCCGACACTCTGACCTCCCTGCGCAGGCATACCCGAACGGTCACCGAGTTGGCCGGTTTCGCCGCGCCAGCGCCGCCGCTGGGGTATGGCCTGCCCTCTGCACTCACCTCCGCACGGGCGCGGAGTCGATTCGCACAGGATTTGATCGTCGCGCTGACCGAAGCCGTTGTCGCGGGTTCCAGCGCCAGGGCAGGCGACCCCAAGGCGATCGCCGGCACGATCTTCTTGATGGCTCAGGCGGTGCGGCTCGGCTCCGATGTTGGGGTCAGCAGCAGCGGCTTCCCAGGGATGTCAGTCCCGGCCACGCTTGAGTAGTCAACGCCCCACGGGCTGGGGAAGGCCAAACCGCGTGAACACCCCGTGGGAGAACATCACATGATCCGGCATGCGCTGGCTCGGCAGGTTCGGCAGCCCGGTCGCGGCGACCAGAGCATCGGTCAGTCGCGTCACGGTGGCGTGGCGAAGTGGCCAGGGCCGGTGCGTATTGGGCACCCACACCCCCTTCCCGGCAATGCTGGTGTGCAGTCCGAAGCGGGCACTGAGAAAGTGTTCGGTGGCACCGGGGTCGCTGATCGGTGACCCCACCCGGACCTCGATGTCACTGACCGGGCGGACCGGGGCCTGGCCGGAGAAGATGCCGTGTGGCGGCAGGCGGCGAGTTCGATATCGGATGAGGCCCGGCGATGATCGATCACCCGTCATCTGCGCCCAAAAGTACGGAACGCCGAAGATCGCTCGGGCCCCAACACGACGGCCAGTCGTTGGGCCTCCAGAGAGAGGAAGACGACGCCCGGCCTGCCCCGGCTGTCCGTGCTGTAAAGACGCACGTTCGTCTCCCAGAACGAGCCGACATAGGGCACGGGTGGCCCAGCGCCAATCCCGGCTCGTTGCATCTGAAAGGGGAGCAAACCCACCCAGGCACCCCCCTTGTGCACGTCCGGCCGAGCACCCGGTGGCATAAAGGGCAAGAGCAAGTCCGGGTCCACCCGCCAGTGCAGAAACGTGATGTCGGCCCAGAACTGGCTCATGATCGGCGGTCCGCTCAGCGGTGACCCCTGACCCGGCGGCAGCGCCTGTTGCTCCCTCCGGGCGGGACGTGAAGACCCCCTCAGGAGGATGACTCCGGCGCGCCGTCCGCCTGCAAGCGGTCGATGTGGGCCGAGGCTTGGGCCTTGGTCAGGTCAGCAGATATCTCCTCGCCGGCTTGGCTGGCCAGGGTGTCCAGATAGCTGCGTTGTGAGGGGGTCATCGGTTCGTCGCCAGTGACCCACTGCGCGGGGTCCTTATCCAGTTGGTCGCCGGTCTGCGGGGTCGGCGAGCCCAGCGTCTGCTGCTCCGAGCTCTGGTCGGTGTCTTCAGTCATGCTTCGAGAGTAGATGCCACCACTGACCGACCGGACTTGGGTGTGTCGACATGACCGGGTCAACCGGGTGCACCGGGTTGACAGGGCCGTCTGACACGATGACGACGATCCAGGGCGCACCCAGCACCACCGGGACTGAGATGCACCCGGTCGGGAGAGGACAGCAGTGAGCAATCGGTTGGCCGACGCGACGTCGCCCTATCTGCTCCAGCACGCCGAGAACCCCGTGGACTGGTGGCCGTGGACTCCTGCGGCTTTCGAGCAGGCCCGCGAGCGCAATGTGCCGGTGTTGTTGTCGGTCGGCTATGCCGCCTGTCACTGGTGTCACGTGATGGCCCACGAGTCGTTCGAAGACCAGCACGTCGCCGACGCGATCAATGCGGGCTTTGTGGCGATCAAGGTGGATCGAGAGGAACGGCCCGACGTTGACGCGGTCTATATGCAGGCGACCACCGCGATGACCGGTCATGGCGGGTGGCCGATGACCTGCCTGCTGACACCACAAGGTGAGCCGTTTTGGTGCGGCACCTACCTGCCCAAGCCGCAGTTCGTGCACCTCTTGGCCTCAGCAAAGCAGACCTGGGTTGAGCGTGAGGCGGAGGTGCGGGCGGGGGGCGCCCACATCGTCGAGAGCCTGAGTCGGGCCCAACATCAGGCCGAGTCTGCCACTGAGATCACCTCGGACGTGCTGGCGCGATCAGTCGCCGTGCTCTCGGCCGACTTCGACGCCACCCATGGTGGCTTTGGCGGGGCGCCGAAGTTTCCGCCGTCCATGGTGCTCTCCTTCTTACTGCGCCACAGCACTCGCACCGGGGACGAGCAAGCCGGACAGATGGCCCGACAGACAGCACGTGCGATGGCGCGCAGCGGAATGTATGACCAGGTCGGTGGCGGCTTCGCCAGGTATGCGGTCGACGCGGCTTGGGTGGTGCCACACTTTGAGAAGATGCTCTATGACAACGCGCTGCTGTTGCGGGTCTATACCGATGTGGCGCGAGCGAGCCCCGGTGCAGACGCCGCCGAGATGGCCGATCGCGACGTAGCCGAGCGGGTTGTTCGCCAATCCATCGGTTGGTTGCTACGCGAGATGTGGACCGAACAGGCAGGCTTCGCCTCATCCCTGGATGCCGACACCGAGGGGGTCGAGGGTGCCACCTACGTCTGGACGCCGGCCCAATTGGCGCAGGTGCTCGGCGCCTCGGACGGCGAGCGTGCCGCTGAGGTCTTTTGCGTGACCACGGGGGGCACATTCGAGCACGGCACCTCGACCCTGCAGTTGCCCACCGACCCCCAGGACCAGCAGTGGTATGCCGATGTGGTCGAGCGCCTGGATCTGCACCGCAGCCTACGGCCGCAACCGGGGCGAGACGACAAGGTCGTCACTGCGTGGAACGGTGCTTTGATTGCCGCTCTGGCCGAGGCCGGCTGGTTCTTCGAGGAACCCGACTGGATCGACCTGGCGGCACGGTGTGCCGACCTGCTGTTGAACCTGCACATCGTCGATGGGCGCCTTCGACGCAGTTCTCGTGACGGCATGGTGGGTGAGGCGGCCGGAGTCGCTGAAGACTATGGCGGCCTGGCAGAAGGGCTGCTGGCCCTGCATGCCGCCACCGCGCAACCTCGGTGGTTGCATGCCGCGGGTCAGTTGTTGGACACAGCCGTTGCGGTTTTCCGCATTGACGGCACAGATGACGTCGCGCAGCTGAGGTTCAGTGACAGCGCCCGCGACGTGAGTGACCTGGTGCTCCAACCTCGTTCTCGCGGCGACAATGCCGAGCCGTGCGGGCAGTCGGCGCTGGCGGGAGCGCTGCTGCGCTACGGCGCCTTGGCCGGCTCCGCCCAGCACCTACAGGCAGGTCGCGCGGCGCTGGCACCGATGGGATCTATTGCCGCTGGGGCACCTCGGTTTGCGGGGTGGGCGCTCGCTGCAGCTGAGGATGCCGTGAGCGGCCCGGCCATCCTGGCCATTGCGAGCGCCGACGGATCATTGACAGCCGCCGCTCGACGGGCCCCGCCTGGCATGGTCGTGGTGGTCGGTCCCGAGTCTTCCTCGCGGGACTCCGCCGACACCATCGCCCCGGTGCTCCAGCAGCGACCGCCCTTGCAAGGCCGCGACACCGCATACCTGTGTCGCGGCATGACCTGCCAGGTGCCGACCAATGACCCAGGCGTGCTGGGGGCAGCGATGCGAACTGGGTAGCATGCTTCTTATCGATGGGGTGATGAGGAAACACGGTCGCGACGGGGTCAGTGTGCTGGCCCTGTGCTTCGTGCTGGCCTTAGCCGCTTGCGGGGGTGAGGACCGGGAATCGGACAAGCCGCAACAGGAAAGCGCACTCGCAGCAGAGGGCGCGTCAGCCACTGATGACGTTGAGGCGACCCAGGATGCCAACACCGAGGAGGCACAGCCCGAGGTTTCGCGGTCGATCACCATCGCCGCAACCGGAGATGTCCTGCCACATTCGTCAGTGCTCGACAGCGCAGCACGCAACGCCGCTGCTGGCTCCTACGATTTCGGGCCGATGTTTGCCCAGATCCAGCCATTGGTTTCTTCAGCCGACCTCGCGCTATGTCACCTCGAGACTCCCCTGTCAGCCGACAACACCAATCTGACGCAGCCCCGCGTGTTCTCCTTCGCCAGTCCGCACGAACTTGCCAAGAACCTCGCCGATGCGGGCTACGACGGATGCGACTTCGCGTCGAACCACACGATGGACCGCGGGCTCGAGGGCCTCGGCGAAACCGAAGACGTCCTGGCTGAGGCAGGCCTGGGCTACGCCGGGCCGACAGCTCGCAAGGGCCGGGCTGGCAAGGCGTACGTGTACGACGTCCAAGGTGTCGCGGTCGCTCACCTGGCATACACCTACACCTTGCCAAATGACGGCAGCCCGAACACGGTGGTGCCCGCCGATGCTCCCTGGTTGGGACGGTCTCTGTGGCCGCTCGTCGGAGCCGGCGGTATCCTCACCGACGCCGCTCAGGCACGAGCCGGTGGTGCCGAGGTGGTCATCGTCAGCATGCAATGGGGTCAGGAGTATCACACTGAGCCCACGGCAGATCAGATCGGCATCGCCCAGACACTGCTTGACTCAGGTGACGTCGACCTGATCTTGGGAACGCACGTCCACGTGCCACAACCCTGCGCGAAGATCAACGACCGCTACGTGCTCTATGGAATGGGCAACAGCGTGTCCAACCAGTCTCCCGAAACGGACAGCCGATTGCGCCCCGAAACTCAGGAGGGCATGGTTGCCGAGGTCACTCTCACCCTGGACCCCGAAGGCACCGTGACCTCTACGCTCGCCGTGCTGCCGACGCGGGTCAACCTTGACGGCCACGTCATCGAGCCCGCGGGCGAGCAGAATCACCCCGAGTCCGCGGAGCGCACGATGCGCACACTGGAGTCGCTAGGCACCTGCCAGCCCACTCAACTG
>JBBSNC010000014.1:0-22438 GCA_038232855.1 Actinomycetales bacterium | reverse complement strand
TGTCCTTCCGTGGGGTACTGAGGGAACCCACGTTAGCCTGAGCAGGGGCTGCTCGCGATTGAGACCTCCACATCGGTCATCGGCGCCGCCTGCGCAGTTCAGGGAAAGGTCTGCAGCCAGGCCAGCGTCGAAGATGCACGACGACACGGGGAGCTCCTAGCGCCGCTGATTGCCCAAGCCATCGCAGAGGCCGCAGGCTCCATGTCGCAACTCAAGCAGGTGGTGGTGGGCGTCGGACCCGGACCCTTCACTGGTCTGCGAGTGGGCATTACTACCGCAGTGGTGATCGGACATGTGTGTGGCGTCCCGGTCCAGGGGGTGTGCTCGCTGGACGCGCTGGCGCTCCAAGCGCTGGAGAGCCACGCCATCGACCCCCTCGTGCACCCAGAATTCCTGGTGGCCACCGATGCCCGTCGCAAAGAGGTGTATTGGGCGCACTATGCCGCGAACTCGGGTGTCCCGGCCCGCATTGGCCGCGCGGCCGTGAACCGAGCTGGCGACCTACCAGCGGAGCTGCGCGAGTTGCCAGCGGTTGGCCGCGGGCCTGGGCTGTACCCCGAAGCGCTGCGCTCCTGCGGGGGACCGACCGACGTCAGCGCCTCAGCGCTCGCCCGCGTAGCGCTGGCTCCACGGGCGGAGCTGCTGCCTGCGCAGCCGCTTTATCTACGTCGGCCCGATGCGGTGCCACGTGTGCAGACTTCAGGATGATGAGGCCGCACCTGGAGCCAGAGCCTACATTCGTGGTGCGCGAGCTGAGGTGGGAAGACCTTGTCGAGGTTGCCGATCTCGAAGCACGGCTGTATCCAGCAACCGCGTGGTCCGAGGCGGCGTGGTGGGCGGAGTTGGCCGGGCGGCCACGACGGTACTACCTGGTCGCGGTGTGCGAGGGGCGCGTAGCTGGATACGCCGGTCTGGACCTGAACGGCTCGAGCGCCGACGTGATGACGATCGCGGTCGATCCGCGTCAGCAGGGTCGTGGGATCGGGGCCGCCCTCCTGACGGGTCTACACCGGCAGGCCGCCCGTCGGTCCGCGAGCAGCACCATGCTGGAGGTCAGGACGGATAATGTCTCTGCCCGCTTGTTGTACGCCCGGCATGGATACCAACAGATTCAGGTGCGGCCGAAGTACTACCCACCAGAAGGAGTCGATGCGCTCGTGCTCCGCAGAATCACGCCTGGGGCAGACACGCCTGGCGCAGACACGTCTGGCACAGAGGTGCACGGCCATGACAGCTGAGCCGCTCGTCCTCGGCATCGAAACCAGTTGTGACGAAACTGGGATCGGTATCGTGCGCGGGCGCGTGCTGCTGGCCGACGCGATTGCGACCAGCGTCGCCGAGCATGCTCGATTCGGTGGGGTCGTGCCCGAAGTCGCCAGCCGGGCGCATCTGGAGGCAATGGTGCCGACGCTGGAGCGAGCCGCCGGACAGGCTGGCGTGCGTCTGCGCGACCTCGACGCGATTGCAGTCACCTCAGGACCGGGGTTGGCCGGCGCGCTGCTGGTGGGCGTGGCAGCGGCGAAAGCGCTCGCACTCTCCTTGGGTCTGCCGCTGTATGGCGTGAATCATCTCAGCGCCCATGTGGCGGTCGACGTCGTGGAGCACGGCCCGCTGCCAGAGCCGACGATGGCGCTGCTGGTCAGCGGCGGCCATTCGAATCTACTGCTGGTGCCGGATGTCACCAACGATGTCCGTTCGCTCGGCGCGACCATGGACGACGCGGCTGGTGAGGCTTTTGACAAGGTTGCTCGCCTGCTGGGGCTGCCCTTTCCAGGAGGTCCACACATCGACCGGGTGGCCGTGACCGGAGACCCTGGCGCCATCCGATTTCCGCGTGCCTTGAACACTCCCAAAGACGCAGATCAGCATCGCTTCGATTTCTCCTTTTCCGGGCTGAAGACATCGGTTGCCCGTTGGGTGCAGGTGCGGGCTGAGTCCGGCGAAACGGTGCCGGTGGCTGATGTGGCGGCAAGCTTTCAGGAGGCGGTGGTCGATGTGCTCAGCGCCAAAGCCGTGTCCGCCTGTCGGGAGCATGGCGTAGGCCACCTGGTGATCGGGGGCGGGGTGGCCGCCAACAGCAGGCTGCGGGCAGTGGCGCAGGGGCGCTGCGATGCCGCCGGCGTCACCCTGCGGGTGCCGCGCCCGGCCTTGTGTACGGACAATGGTGCGATGGTGGCAGCGTGGGGGGCGCTCGCGGTCAGGGCTGGTCGGGCACCGTCTGCGCTCGACTTTCCAGTGGACTCCGCACAACCGATCGAGCAGATCCGGGCGTGAGACTGCGCAGCCTGTGGGCCTCGCCGCCACGTCTGGTCACCCTGGCGTTTTCGGTCGCCGTCATCTGCGGCACCGCGCTGTTGATGCTGCCCATCTCTCGCGCAGACCCAGGAAGCGGCGATCTGATGGTCGCCGCTTTCACCACCGTGTCTGCTGTGTGCGTGACCGGGCTCATCACCGTCGACACTGCCAGTTATTGGACCCCGTTCGGGCAAGCGGTGATCCTTGCGCTCATCCACATCGGTGGCCTCGGCGTGATGGCGATGGCCACGCTGCTGACCTTGACGGTGCGCGGTCGGCTCGGATTGCGCAGCACGATGGTCGCCCAAGCCGAGACGCATACCACTGCCCTTGGCGATGTCCGTCGCGTGCTCGTGCGGGTAGTCCTCATGATGGCGATCATTGAGTCCGCAGTGGCCGTCGTGCTGGTGCTGCGGTTTCGATACGGATATGCCCAGGACTGGTCGACAGCGTTGTGGAATGGGATCTTTCATGCCGGTTCGTCCTTCAACAACGCCGGGTTCGCCCTCTTCAGCGACAACTTGATGTCATTCGTCGCCGATCCCTTCATCATCGTCACGATCTGTGTGGCGGTGGTACTGGGTGGTCTGGGATTCCCCGTGTTGCGCGAACTGCGTAACAGGTGGCGACGGCCGTCGTCGTGGACGCTGCATACCAGGATCACGGTATGGGGCAGCATGCTGCTGCTGGTGATCGGAGCAGGGTTGTTCTGGGTCTACGAATCGGCCGCTGGGGGCACGTTGGAGGGGATGGGTCCAGGAGGCCAACTGCTCGGATCACTTGGCGGCGGCGTCTTCCCGCGCACGGCTGGCTTCAACACCGTTGACTACGCCGCCACCACAGACGAGACCGAGGCCATCACAACGGGTCTGATGTTCATCGGGGGCGGCAGCGCCGGCACCGCAGGCGGGATCAAAGTCAGCACCTTCTTTATCCTAGGGTTCGTCATTTGGGCCGAGATCCGAGGAGAGCAGGATGTTGCCGTCGCCGGTCGCCGGTCGCCGGATCAGCGACTCAGTGCAGCGGCAGGCGTTGACCGTCGCGCTGCTCGCACTCGGTCTGGTCGCCGTCTCCATCGTGCTGACGATGAGTGTGACGGACCTGCCGGCCATCGACGTCAGCTTTGAGGTGGTTTCTGCCTTCGCGACCGTGGGCCTGTCCACCGGCATCACGGCGCAGTTGCCGCCGACAGCGCAGGTCGTGCTGATGGTGTTGATGTTCGTCGGCCGGGTGGGCAGCATCACCGTTGCCTCGGCCATAGCGTTGAATACCAGGCACCGGCACTACCGACTACCTCAGGAGCGACCCATTGTTGGCTAAGCGCAGGAGCCGGCCCGTCCACTCCGGAACGGTGCTGGTGATCGGACTGGGACGATTCGGCTCAGCTGTGGCCGAGTCGTTAATGCGTCAGCAGGTCGAGGTATTGGCGATCGATGAGGACGGCGTCCGAGTGCAACGTTATGCCGACGACTTCACGCTGTGCGTGCAGGCCGACGCCACTGATGGGGAGGCGTTGCGACAACTCGGAGTCGGGCAGATCGATAGCGCCGTGGTCGCCATCGGATCCGATATCGAGGCCAGCGTCCTGGCGGTGATCACGCTGGTCGAGGCAGGAGTCAGTCGGATCTATGCCAAGGCCATCACCCGCAAACACGGCAAGATTCTGGCCAGCATCGGGGCCACCAACGTCATTTATCCCGAGTACGTCATGGGCCAGCGAGTGGCGCACATGGTTACCGGCGGGGTGAAGGACTACCTCGAATTCGAGGATGGATTCGCCATGGTGCGCACCTCTGCGCCCCGTGAAGCGTGGGACATCACGTTGGCTGAGGCGGCTGTCCGCAGCAACCATCGGGTTACTGTCGTGGGGATCAAGCGCAATGGGGAGGACTTCACCTATGCCGTGCCGGAGACGGTCGTCCATGAGGGCGACGAGCTCGTGGTCTCCGGCACTACCGAGGACGTCGAGCGATTCAGTTCGCTGCCATCTCATCATCGGAGACCGCACTGACCCACAGGGCCGACGCGCGGTCATCGACGTCGGTCAGCAGCAACGTCGCGCTGTTGGCACCCCGCAGCGACAAGGAGCGGCGCAGCGAGTCAGCGTCGATGCGCGCGCCGACGCCGCCAGCCTGAGAGGGTCGCTTCTTCACGGTGAGTGAGCCCACATCGGCCCGTTTCACCCACGCGCGCAGTGTTTTCGTGTGCACCGGCAGCACCTCCCGCACCCGCAGACACCGCGCCCACGGCGTTGCGACTGCTCGTGATGAGACCACATACCCCGAGGAGCCGAGCTCCCACCCCTGCACGAGTCGGGCGACCTCGCCCCGCAGGCCAGCGGCCAGCGCAGCCCGATCTACGTCGTAGACGAACTCAGGGATTGCGCTGGTCGCACGCACCGGGCCGGGGGCTGGCGGGGCAGCGCCGTCAGCGGGCCTTTCATCCGCGGCTTCGAGGTGATGCCACTTTCCGTCGCGGTGCAGGATCGCGCTGCGCGACCCTGGACGCGGTGCCATTAGTCCCCAGCCGAGCACACATTCCAGAGGTTGACCATGGTCAGAGACCCACACTGCGCTGGCCTGCGAAGGGATCATCCGGTGTGGCAGGCCGACGCTGAACTTTGCGGAAACTGCAGGTAGGTCTGCGGCAACCCGCAGCACAAAGTCCCACGATGGTGACATGTCTGCGCCCGCCAGCCGTCGGGTGCGGCCACGAACGTCTGCGATGCCAGGGGTGCGTCGGGCCGGGTCCAACCACGCGCCGAGGACGCCGCGCCCAGATGGGGCCCAGTCCACATCCTCGGCTCGAGTCATCCGCACTTCGTGCCGACCGAGGCCGGGCCGGGCGGCACCCGCGCAGATGTTGGCCGCTGCGATCGCCGCCGTCAGCGGATCGGCATCCACTGCGGTGACATCGAGGCCTGCCCGAGCGAAGGCCATGGCGTCGCTGCCGACGCCACACCCGAGGTCCACGACGTGCTGCACTCCCGCGTCGGCAAATCTCCGGGCATGCCATTGCGCCACCGCCCAGCGGGTGCTCTGTTCCAACCCGTCGCGAGTGAAGAACATCTCGGCGGCTAAGTCCCCGAACTTTTCCTTTGCCCTGGTTCGCAACTCGCACTGGGTGAGCGCGGCCCTGACCAGTTCGGCCGGATAACCCCTGCTCCGTAGAGCCATGACGAGCGCCACGACATCGTCTGGGTCGTACGTCTGCGGGAGCAGCGCCATCAATTCGCGTCCGCGCGGACTGGTCAGATCGTCGATGACTGCGGCGTCCACCCGACCCATTGTGCCCTCGGGATCGGCATAAGCGCGGCATCGGGACTGATTGAATGGGGGTCATGAAGTTCACTACGCGTTGGCCACAGGGGCCGCTGCGCACCATGCTGACGCAACTCCCGATCAGCCTGGCGCGGCTCGCGGCGATGAGCGCTGCGGTCCCGGTGGTGGCAGCCGGCGCGGTGACCGGGATCGACGCGCTGCGTCGGCGTCGCACCACCGAAATTCACGATGCGCCGGACACGGCACCGCTGCGCACCGAGGTTTCTGGCAACACGGTGACTACCTACACCTACGGCGAGCATGTGTATGCCGCGATGTTGGAGGCCATCGAGGCAGCGACTGATCACGTCTACCTGGTCAGCTACATCTGGAAGGGCGACGAGGTCGGGCAGCGGTTCAAAGACGCGATCATCGCCGCCTCCCGCCGCGGGGTCGCCGTGTTTGTGGTCTTCGACGGCTTCGCCAATTTGGTGGTCCCTCGCGAGTTCAAGATCTTTCCCGAGAGCGTTCATGTGTTGCAGTTCCCGACGTTGCGCGGGGGGTGGGTCTTCGACATCAGGCGCACCGGGCGCGACCACCGCAAGGTGCTGGTTGTCGATGAGAAGATCGGTTTCGTCGGGGGATACAACATCGGCTCGGCATACGCGACGCAGTGGCGTGATACCCACTTGCGGGTCGAGGGTGACACCGCCTGGGAGCTCAGCAACACCTTCGTCGACTTCTGGAACCGGCACCGAGGTTCAACTCAACCGCGCCTGGCGGATCAAGGCGCCCCGCGGTGGAACTACCCTATGCGGGCCGCCCGCAACGAGCCCTCCCGGGTCGTGTTTCCGGTGCGCAACATTTATCTCGAAGCCATCGATCGGGCCAGCAAGTACATCTACATCACCCAGGCGTACTTCATCCCGGATCGGGAGATCCTGCTCGGGTTGTTGACGGCGGCTGCGCGTGGCGTGGACGTGCGGGTGCTCACGCCGCAACGTTCCAACCACATCGTCGCCGACATCGTCGCCCAGAGTTACTACAGCGAGCTCCTTGCCGGCGGGGTGCGCCTCTTCCTCTATCAAAACGCCATGGTGCACGCAAAGACCGCGACAGCCGACGGGATGTGGACCACCGTGGGCACCGCAAATGTTGACCGCCTCTCGATGCGCGGCAACTACGAGGTGAATCTAGAGATCCTCGGGCCGGATCAAGCCGGCGTGATGGAGCAGGTCTTTGCCCAGGATCTCACCAACTGTCGCGAGTTGACCGGACCCGACTGGGCGGAACGCACTGTGTTGCATCGACTGGGGGAGAAGGTTCTGCGGCCACTACAGCCGTGGCTGTGAACAGTCCCTGCCGTGATGTCTGGCACTCGGCTTGACCGAGTGCTAAAGGCGGCTTAGATTCTTTTTAGCACTCGCGGCACACAAGTGCCAGACTCCGGGGCACATCGACCCCCGCGACGGCGACGTCCCCGGAACGCGAGCACACATGCAGTTGACCCAGCTAGTCGACAACAACGGAAGGAATGGCCGCCGTGTCGGTTTCCATCAAGCCGCTCGAAGACAGAATCGTTGTGCAGGCCGTCGAGGCCGAGCAGACCACCGCCTCAGGCCTGGTCATCCCGGACACTGCCAAGGAGAAGCCTCAAGAGGGCGAGGTCCTGGCAGTTGGCCCCGGGCGCATCGATGACAACGGCAACCGTGTCCCGATGGATGTCTCCGTCGGAAACCGCGTGATCTACAGCAAGTACGGCGGAACGGAGATCAAGTACTCCGGTGAGGAGTACCTCATCCTCTCCGCGCGTGACATCCTCGCCGTCGTCGGCGACTGAGACTTGTTTGACGCCCCGGCGTCCCGCATCGAGCGGGTAGCCGGGGCGTCCGCACATCCTCCCGCCTTGGGGCACCCCGGGGCTCGACAGCAGAAAGGCGCTGTTCATGGCAAAGCAATTGCAGTTCAACGACGAGGCGCGGAAGTCCTTGGAGCGGGGGGTCGACGCCCTGGCCAATACCGTCAAGGTGACCCTGGGCCCGAAGGGTCGAAACGTCGTCCTCGACAAGAAGTGGGGCGCTCCCACGATTACGAATGATGGCGTCACGATCGCCCGTGAGGTCGAGTTGGATGACCCGTTCGAGAACATGGGCGCCCAACTGGCCAAGGAAGTGGCGACCAAGACCAACGACGTCGCCGGCGACGGCACCACCACGGCCACCGTGTTGGCACAGGCCATGGTCAAGGAAGGCCTGCGAAACGTCGCTGCCGGTGCCGCACCGTCGGCACTCAAGCGTGGCATCGACGCTGCCGTGTCGGCCGTCTCAGAACGGTTGCTCGACACCGCCCGCGAGTTGGATGGTCGCGACGAGATCGCTCAGGTTGCCAGCTTGTCTGCCCAGGACGACGTCATTGGTGAACTGATCGCCGATGCCTTCGACAAGGTCGGCAAAGACGGTGTCATCACCGTGGAGGAGTCCTCCACCACCGCGATGGAACTGGAGTTCACCGAAGGTATGCAGTTCGAAAAGGGCTACCTCTCGCCATACTTCGTCACGGACAACGACCGCATGGAGGCTGTCCTAGAAGACGCCTACGTGCTCCTGCACCAAGGCAAGATCTCGGCCGTGGCCGACTTGCTCCCGTTGCTGGACAAGGTCGCCTCGCAGAGCAAGCCGCTGGTCATCGTCGCTGAAGACGTCGATGGCGAAGCGCTGTCAGCCCTCGTGCTCAACAAGATCCGAGGCACGCTCAACGCCGCCGCGGTCAAAGCGCCTGGATTCGGTGACCGCCGCAAGGCGATGTTGCAAGACATAGCGATCCTGACCGGTGGGCAGGTCGTAACCGAAGAGGTCGGCCTCAAGTTGGATCAGGTGGGCCTGGAGGTCCTCGGATCGGCTCGACGGGTCGTGCTGACCAAGGACGACACCACCATCGTCGATGGTGGCGGCTCGGCCGGTGAGGTTGGCGCCCGGGTGGCACAACTAGCCTCTGAGATGGCAGCGACCGACTCTGATTGGGACCGCGAGAAACTGCAGGAGCGCGTTGCCAAGCTCTCCGGCGGTGTCTGCGTGATCAAGGTCGGTGCGCACACCGAAGTAGAACTGAAGGAAAAGAAGCACCGCATCGAAGATGCCGTCTCCGCGACTCGCGCAGCTATCGAAGAGGGCATCGTTGCCGGCGGCGGGTCCGCGTTGATCCACGCCAGCGCCGCGCTGGACAGCCTGGACCTGTCCGGCGATGAAGCGGTCGGGGCGGCCATCGTCCGCAAAGCCGCGATGGAGCCGCTGCGGTGGATCGCTGAGAACGCAGGACTGCAGGGCTACGTGGCGACCGCGAAGGTCTCTGAACTGGAAGCCGGCCAAGGCCTGAACGCCGCCACCGGTGAATATGGCGACCTGTTCGGCGCAGGCGTCATTGATCCGGTCAAGGTCACTCGATCGGCGCTGCGCAATGCTGCCTCGATCGCTGCGATGGTGCTGACTACCGACACCCTGGTGGTCGACAAGCCCGAGCAGGACGAGACCGCTGGCGGTCACGGCCACGGGCACGGTCACTGAGTAACGACTGATCGGGCATAGAGCCTGAGCCCGCACGTCCGGCCCGGAACCCTATGTGGGGCTCCGGGCCGGACGTGCGCGTCGTGGCGCTAGGCGCTGGTGGCGATGATTGCCTCGCGTTCGCGCTCGGTCATGGCGCCCCACACTCCATAGGGTTCACGGGCGGCCAGCGCATGGTCGCGACACTGATCCAGCACGCGGCAGCCGCGACACACCTGTTTGGCGCGTTCGTCGCGACGTCTGCGGGCAGGTCCGCGCTCGCCCTCAGGGTGAAAGAAGACTTCGGGGCTCACGGTGCGACACGATCCGACGTATTGCCACTCCCAGAGTTCAGCCATTGGCCCTGGTTGTCTAGCGATCTCGGTCACGAATCCTCCTGCAAAAAGGGTGTGTCACTGGGTACTCCTAGTAGTACCCATTCCAGCGGCACTTGAAACACCCGCAGGGGTGTAATGCGCGGGCCTCTAGACTTCGCCCTATGACCTCAGGCGCCCCGCACCTCGACTCACCCGCCACATTCGCCGAGTTCGGATTGACGTTCGATGACGTGCTGCTCCTGCCCGGGGCCACCGATGTGGTGCCCAGCGAAGCCGACCCTACGACCCAGTTGACCCGCCGGATCCGCGTGCGCATGCCGCTGATCTCGGCCGCGATGGACACGGTGACGGAGTCCCGGATGGCCATTGCGATGGCCCGTCAGGGAGGTTTGGGGATCTTGCACCGCAACCTGGCGACGGCAGACCAGGCAGCACACGTAGACCGAGTCAAGCGATCCGAGAACGGCATGGTGACCGATCCGGTCACGATCGGACCGGAAGCCACCCTGGCGCAGATGGACGCCTTGTGCGGACGATTTCGCATCTCTGGCCTGCCGGTCGTGGATGATCAAGGCCGTCTCATCGGGATCATCACGAACCGCGACATCCGCTTCGAAAATGACATGGGCCGGCCCGTTCGCGACGTGATGACGAAAGCAGGCCTGGTCACCGGCCCGGTCGGCATCGATAAGGATGAGGCGTTGCACCTGTTGGCAGTGAACAAGATCGAGAAACTGCCGATCGTGGATGCCGATTCGGTCCTGCGGGGTCTGTGTACGGTCAAGGACTTCACCACGACCGAGCAGTTCCCGGACTCCACCAAGGATGAGGGGGGACGACTTCGAGTGGGGGCAGCGGTCGGCTTCTTCGGGGATTCGTGGGAGCGTGCCATGACTCTTGTCGAGGCGGGGGTTGACCTCTTGGTCGTAGACACCGCCAACGGGCATGCACGTGGAGTGACCGACATGATCGCACGCCTCAAGGCCGACTCTGCGGTCGCGCACGTCGATGTGATCGGCGGGAACGTGGCCACCCGGGCCGGCGCTCAAGCATTGGTCGACGCGGGGGCGGATGCCGTGAAGGTGGGGGTCGGACCTGGGTCGATCTGCACCACTCGTGTCGTCGCGGGCGTAGGTGTGCCTCAGGTCACCGCTATCCACGAGGCGGCCAGGGCGGCTGGCCCCGCCGGTGTGCCGGTCATTGGCGATGGCGGCTTGCAGTATTCCGGTGACATTGCCAAGGCGATCGTGGCCGGCGCGGACACGGTCATGTTGGGCTCGCTGCTCGCTGGTTGTGAGGAGTCGCCCGGAGACCTGGTCTTCATCAACGGCAAGCAGTACAAGTCCTATCGGGGGATGGGCAGCCTTGGCGCAATGCAGTCCCGGGGCCGAGGAGCCTCCTACTCCAAGGACCGATACTTCCAAGGGGATGTGGGAGATGACGACAAGGTGATCCCGGAGGGGATCGAAGGCCAGGTTCCCTATTGCGGCCCGCTTGCCGCCGTCGCCTATCAACTCATCGGCGGCCTGCGCCAATCGATGTTCTATGTCGGGGCGCGCACCGTCCCCGAACTGAAGGATCGCGGCACCTTCGTCAGGATCACTGCCGCTGGGCTGAAGGAATCGCACCCGCACGACATCCAGATGACGGTGGAGGCGCCCAACTACGCCGTGCGCTAAGGCCATCGCACCGGTCTCGGCTTGTACCCTTGCCCGGTGACTGAGATCGAGATCGGCAAGGGCAAGCGCGGCCGACGCGCGTATTCTTTCGACGACATCGCCGTGGTGCCCTCCCGCCGTACTCGCGATCCCGAAGAAGTCTCCATCTCTTGGCAGATCGATGCCTACCACTTCGAGTTGCCCATCCTGGCCGCGCCGATGGACTCGGTGATGTGCCCGCAGAGCGCTATCGCGATCGGCAAACTGGGCGGACTCGGGGTGCTCGACCTAGAGGGACTCTGGACTCGGTACGAGGACCCCGGCCCTCAGCTGGAGGAGATCGCCGAGCTTGATTCAGAGCGCTGCACCGCCCGGATGCGTGAGTTGTATGCCGCCCCGATTCGGCCCGAACTCATCGCGGCACGGCTGCAGGAGGTGCGTGAGGCCGGCGTCACCGTCGCAGGCGCGCTCTCGCCGCAACGCACGCAGCAGTACTGGCGGGCCGTGGTCGATGCGGGTGTGGATCTGTTCGTGATCCGAGGCACCACAGTTTCCGCTGAGCATGTCTCGAGTCAGTTGGAGCCGTTGAACCTCAAGCGCTTCATCTATGAACTCGATGTGCCCGTTGTCGTCGGTGGCGCCGGCACCTACACCGCGGCTTTGCATCTGATGCGTACGGGCGCGGCGGGCGTGCTTGTCGGATTTGGCGGTGGCTCGGCCCACCGCACTCGCACCACGCTTGGCATCGATGCCCCGATGGCTACCTCAATCGCAGATGTGGCAGCCGCTCGCCGGGACTACCTGGATGAGTCCGGAGGCAGATACGTGCACGTCATCGCCGACGGTGGCGTCGGCAATTCAGGCGAGATCGTGAAGGCGGTGGCCTGCGGCGCCGACGCAGTGATGATCGGTGCAGCGCTCGCCCGTGCCGCCGAGGCGCCGGGTCGCGGATACCACTGGGGCTCCGAGGCACACCACCCGCTGCTGCCGCGCGGCGAACGGGTGCATGTCGGCACTGTCGGCACGCTCGCCGAGATTCTGCTCGGTCCGGGTCGCGACGCGGATGGAGCGACCAACCTCATCGGCGCCCTGCGCAGGGCAATGGCGACGACCGGCTACACCGACGTCAAGGAGTTCCAGCGAGTCGAAATTGTGGCGTCGCCGTACTGAGCGATGAGCGTGCCCTGACGTCGGCGCACGCTCAGTCGTTGCTCCACTGGTGCCACAAGGCCGCGTAGGCGCCGTCTGCGGCGATGAGTTCCTCGTGCGTGCCGATCTCGCTGATCAGCCCGTTCTCAACGACTGCTACCCGGTCGGCATCGTGAGCCGTATGCAGACGGTGGGCTATCGCGACCACCGTGCGCCCGGTGACCACGGCCGCCAGCGACCGCTCCAGGTGACGGGCCGCCCGCGGGTCCAGCAGCGAGGTGGCTTCGTCCAGGACGAGGGTGTGCGGATCGGCCAGCACCAGCCGCGCGAGCGCCACCTGCTGGGCTCGGGCATCACTGAGTCGGGTGTGACCACTGCCAACAGCGGTGTCCATCGCCTGCGGGAGACCGCGCACCCAGGCCGAGGCATCGACGGCCTCCAACGCTTGCCACAACTGAGCCGGCGTCGCCTCCGGGCGGGCCAAAAGCAGGTTATCGCCGATCGTGCCCACAAAGATGTGGTGTTCCTGCGTGACGAGGGCAACCTCACGACGAAGGTGATCCAACGGCAGGTCGACCAGCGGCACCCCACCGACCGTGACCGACCCTGCGCGCGGACCGTCGACTCCGGCAAGCAACCGGCCCAAGGTCGACTTGCCCGCCCCCGAGGGACCCACGATGGCGAGTCGCTCGCCAGGATGCAGGGTCAGCGAGATTCCGTTGAGCACGTCCCGGTCGTCCTGGTAGGCGTAGCGCAGGTCGCGCACCTCGATCTCGGCTCCTCGGGGAGTAGCGCCGCTGGAGGTCCGGTCTGGTGGAACTTCACTCACGCCGAGAATCCGTGACAACGACGTGGCGCCCACGGTCAACTCATCCAGCCACATCAGCAAGTCATCCATCGGGCTGCTCACCCGCAGCACATAAAGCGACACCGTCGTGACCGCACCCACCGTGGCCGCGTCCTGCCCGATCAGCCAACTACCCCAGACCACCGTGACTGCTATCGGAAAGACAAAACTGAAGTCCAACGCCGGGAACCAGGTCGAGCGCAAGAACAGGGTGCGGCGTTCGCCGGCATACATTGCAGCGATGGCTTTGCGTAGCCGAGTCTCTCGGTGTGGTTGCAAGCTCAGCGCGTCGATCGTGCGAGCCCCCTCGACGTTTTCGGTGAAGACGCCGTTGCCAGCCGCGTACGCCGCCCGCTCGCTCTGATAGGCCAGCGGAGCGCGGCGCAGGAACCATCGGGTGGGGATCACGACGAAGGGAAGGGCAACCAACATCGCCAACGCCACGAGGGGATCGGCCACAAAAGCGGCGACGACGGTGAGTGTGATCGTCACCGCAGACACAATAATCGTGGGCACCGCAAACCGAACGACATGCGACAGCGCCTCGACGTCGTTGGTGGTGCGCGCCAGCAGGTCGCCCGTGCCGGCCCGCTCGACCGTGCTCAACGGCAAAGCTGTGGCATCGCGCATAAACCGTTCGCGCAACTGGGCAAACACGGTTTCGCCGAGGACGAAGGCCGCGCGGACTCCGGCCCAGCGGAAGACTGTTTCGGCGAGGACGGCCAGTGCCAACGCCGACACCATGAGGTTGATCTGCCGATCCGTGGTGCCTGCCAACAACTCATCCACCAGGGTGCCCACCAACCACGGACCAGCCAGACCGCAGAGCGCGGCGAGACCGTGCCACGTCACGACGCCGATCAGGCCAGCGCGGTGTTGACCCAAGAGTCTCTTGGTATGCCGCCACACCACTGGTGCGGAGGCAATCGGCAGGGTGCGTGGGATGGGATCGGCCGCGTTGAGCGGGTTCGTGGTCATGAGGTGACCACGCTTCCCGCGCCACGCAGCACCACGTCGGCATACCGCGGGTTGGCCTCCAACAGGTCACGGTGCGTGCCGATGGCCACCACCTGACCGGCTTCGACGAATTGCACGCTGTCGGCGTGATCGAGCAAGAGTGGGCTGGCGCTCAACACAACGGTGCACATACTGTGTCGGGACTGCGCCAGTCGGGCACCGATCCGTGCTTCGGTGTGCGCATCCACTGCCGATGTCGGGTCGATCAGTATCAAGACCTCAGCTTGGGTCAGCAAGGCCCGCGTCAGTGCCAAACGTTGGCGCTGACCCCCCGAGAAGTTGCGTCCCCGCTCCTCCACGTCGGTGTCCAGGCCGTGTGACAGGGCCGTGACAACGTCCTCGGCGCTGGCGACGACGATTGCCTCGCGCAATGTGTGTTCGCTGGCGCCCTGCGCAGGTGACAAGCCCTCACGCAGTTGCCCGCTGAACAGGGTGGCGTCCCCGTCGCCGAGGACGATCCGGGAGCGCACAGCCTTGATCGGCAGGTCAGCCAAGGGTGCGCCGCCCCAGATGACCGGGGTGCGTTCGGGGCCGAACCGTCCCAGGCGATCGGCGATGAGGTGGCAGTGCTCGGGGCTGTCGGTCACGATGGCGCTCATCTGGCCCGGGGCGACTTCGACACCACTGAGCGGGTCCCGCAAGATCGCTGGGGCCACAGGTGGGGTCGCTGGTGGTAACGGGTCGGCTGGATCGGTGCTCGTTTCCAGATCACTGCGCACCGCCAGCAGCCGGATGACCTTGGCCGCACCGATCCGAGCGCGGATGAAGTGACTCACGAACTGGGTAGCGAAGCCCAGGGGCAGTGCGAGATAGGCCGCCGTGCCGTAGAAGGTGATCAGGTCACCGGCGTTGAGCGATCCCGCGCGGACGAGACTTGCGCCCTGCCAGGTCACGATCACCACGAAGATCCCCGGCAGCAACACCCGAGCCGCGTCGAGGGTTGCGTGGACGGGCGCGACCTCGCAGCCGCGGCGGAGCACCTCAGCCGACTGCTCGTCATACCTGCGCAGGAACGTCTCTTCCCCACCGATGCCGCGCAGCACCCGTAGTCCGGCCACCGTGTCCGAGCCCAAAGTGGTGAGGTGACCGGCGGCTTCGCGGGCCGCGTTCTGGCGACGTTGGAGTGGTCTCAGGACGGTGGAGAGGAACATGGTGACCAGCGGGACTCCGAGCAACACGATCAAGCCCAACGTGGAATCGCGCGAGAGCAGAATGGCCGCGACGACGCCATAAGAGACGATTGCTGCGGCGATCTGGCCGATCGACTCGAAGAGGTTGGCTATTCGCATCGCGTCCGAGGCGACTACGGACACGACTTCACCGGTCGGCGTGCTGCGGGTCATCGCAGGTCCGGTGCGCAGCACGTGAGCGCCCACCACTTGGATGGTACGAAAGGTGGCGTGCATCCAGTTATTCACGGAACTGCGATGCCAGAGTGTGCCGAAGACGGCACCCAGCCCAGCCAACGCGAGGATCACCAGCGACCACCGCGCGAGCGCATCGGTGTCGCCGCGGACGATGCCCTGTTCGACCGTCAGGCCAAGTACGGTGGGGATCAGCGCCTGGCTGAGCATCCAGGTGGTGCAGACGACGACGTTGACCGCGAGCAGGCGCCATTGCCCGCGGGCCATCCACCACAAATAGCGGTCCGGGCTGCGGGCATCTGGAGTGCCGGGGTCGGCAAGCGGCAGGTCGCGCATGACCTCACTACGATAGGTTGCGCGATGAGCCGACTCCAACGAATATCGTCGCGGTGCCATCGGCCTTGGCGGCGCTCTGCTAAGTGATTGTGCGCACCCTCGTCGAGCCTGCGTCATGCTTCCAGTGCGCGCTCCTATCATGAGTGAGGGCGGCGCAGGTCGACTCACCGGAAGGAAGGGCGACACGAGATGTATCTCAGCAGTGAACCCCTCTACCGCCGACGGCGACGCCTGGCCGGCGGAGCGCTGGCCTTGGTCCTCGCGGGGAGTTTGACCGCGTGCCTGTCGCTGGGCACGGAGAGCGGAAATGAGCCCTCTGCAGTGACGTCCGAGAATGCCGAGGCAGATGACGCCGTCGACGATGCTGCCGATGGCAATGGCGCCGACGATGCAGGCGCTGAGACCGGGGAGACGGGCGACGACGGGCAGCAGACTCCGCAGGCCGAGCCTCCGGCAACCCCTTCGGCGCAGACCACGATGGAGAAGATCGACTACCTCACCGGTGGGATCACGCCGAAGTCTGTGGTCGCCTCCGGCGCCGGTCTGGTGATCGCCAACAACATGATGTACAGCCACACCTCGACGGTCTACGACAGTCAGACTCGCGAATTGGTGCAAACGTTGGACGACGGGCTAGACCTCGCCCAGTTCGGCCTGACTGACCATCCGGGCATCTCCAAGGGGGCCCCGGTCGAGGCGGCGTGGACCGACGACGGGCGGTACGCCTACGTCTCGCAGTACACGATGTATGGCGAGGGGTTCGGCAAGACCGGCTTCGACAAATGCACGCCAGCCGACGGTGTGGGGCCCTCGCTGCTCTATCGCTTCGACGCCGAAGAGATGGCCTGGGATCAGGTCATCGAGGTTGGTGCCGTGCCAAAGTTCGTCGACATCACGCCCGACCAAAGCCGCATCCTGGTCAGCAACTGGTGCGATTCCACCGTGTCGGTGGTCGACCGCGAGAGCGCGCAAGAAGTCAGCGTGATCCCGATTGCGGCAGCACCCCGCGGGATCGAGGTGCTGCCGGACAACCGCACCGCATACGTCGCTGCGATGTATGCCGACAAGTTGTTCAAGGTCGACCTTGAGACTGGTGCGAGCGAAGTCATGATGGAGACCGGCCGCAAACCGCGTCACCTCAACCTCTCGGCCGACGGCAAGTATCTGTTCATGGCGGTCAGCGGGGCCGACACCATCTACAAGATCGACACCCAGACCGAGGAGATCGTTGACCAGGTGGTTTCTGGCCGCGAGCCGCGCAGCATGTCACTGTCCTCCGATGGCACTGCGTTGTATGTCGTGAACTACTACGGGCCTTCTGTCGCCAAGATCAGCACCGAAGACATGACCCTTTTGCAGAAGGAACCCACCGACGCCAACCCCATCGGGCTGACCTACGACGCGTTGAGCCACACAGTGTGGGTCGCCTGCTACGGGGGCAGCATCTACGTCTTCGACGACCAACCGGCCGCACGCTGAGGGCGAGCGCTCAGTTCTGCGACGTACCCTGGCCGCGTGCTCCGCACTGCTCTGCAACCCCGCTGGCTGGCCCTGCTAGGTGTGCTGCTGATCGTGCTCTACTCCTTCGGCCGCCTGGGGCTGTGGCAGATGTCGTTGGCTCAGGCTGCGCAGATCCAGACCTTGACCGAGCGTGCCGATCGCGACGCAGCCCCGCTGGACGATGTCATCACGCCGCAGACCGCCTTTCCCGAGGGCGGAGTCGGGCGCCCGGTCCGCGCCAGCGGCGTCTATATCGCAGAGTTTCAGTTCACGGTGCCGGGCCGAGTCCTGGAGGGCGAAGATGGTTGGTGGGTGGTGACTCCGCTGCGCACCGACCAGGGCGCGCTGTTGCCCGTGCTGCGGGGGTGGGTCGCGCAACCGTCGCTGGCTGGCAACCCAGATGCTGCTCAGCGCACGGTTACCGGCACCCTGGCACCCGGCGAGACGCCTGCGCCTGGGCCGGACCTGCCGCCAGGGCAGTTGGGAGCGATCGATCTAGCGGTGCTCGCGAACGTCTGGCCCGGTGACCTCTACAACGGTTATGTCTTCGCCAGCGACCAGGACCCCCCGGTCAGTGCTGGCGAGGTCACGCCGGTGCCAACCCCCTCGCTGGCTCCCGACGGCATCGACTGGCGCAATTTCGGGTATGCGATCCAGTGGTGGGTCTTCGCCGCTTTCGCGCTGTACATGTACGCGCGCTTCTTGAAGCAGGCCGCAGCCCCGCTGCCGGATGAACAGTCCGCTAGCCTTTAGAGTGGCGGCGTGAGCGACACCAGCAAACTGAAGTTTTTTCGGGTGATGGCGATGATCGTGGGCATCGCGCTCTTGGTCTTGACCTTTCACATGGTGGTTCGTTACGGCTTCGATAAGCACTGGCTCGACTGGTGGGCCCAACCCCATGGCTTCCTCTACATGGTCTATCTCGTCGCGGTAGCCATGCTCGGATTCGAATTGCGCTGGTCGCTGGAGAAAATGGTCGGCGTCATGCTGGCCGGCGTCGTGCCGTTCTTGTCTTTTGTCATCGAGCGGCGCGTCACGCGCGGGGCCAAGGCGCAACTGGCGAAGCGGGCTGGCTCCGCCGGTAGCTTGGCGTCGTGACCGTGACTCAAGCCCTGCAGGAGTACCCTGTCCTGGTCGTTGATTTCGGTGCCCAGTACGCACAGTTGATCGCGCGGCGGGTGCGCGAAGCAGGACGGTATAGCGAGGTCGTGCCGCATACGATGAGCGTCGCGGAGATGATGGCCAAGCAGCCGAGCGCCATCGTGCTCTCCGGCGGTCCGTCGTCGGTGTATGCCCAGGGCGCGCCACATCTGGATCCTGCCCTCGTCGATGCAGGCGTGCCGGTGCTGGGCATTTGTTACGGCTTCCAGGCGATGGCTGCAGCCATGGGCGGGCGGGTCAACAAGACTGGCATGCGCGAATACGGAGACACCCGCGCCACCATCACCGGCACCTCCAGCACCCTGTTCGACGGTCAGCCCAACGCGCAGCCGGTGTGGATGTCACACGGCGACTCGGTGACCCAGGCGCCGCCCGGCGCGGTTGTCACCGCCACGAGTCCGGGCGCGGAAGTTGCTGCCTTCGAGGACGACGAGCGAGGGTTGTATGGCGTGCAGTGGCATCCCGAAGTGATGCACTCCACCTTTGGTCAGCGGGTGATCGAGAACTTCCTGCGCGAGGGCGCCCACCTCACGCCCAACTGGACCAGTGCCACCGTCGTGGCCGAGTTGGTGGCTACAGTCAAAGAAGAAGTCGGCGACGCGAGCGTCATTTGCGGGCTGTCTGGGGGGGTCGATTCCTCGGTAGCGGCGGCGATGGTCAATGCCGCCGTTGGTGACCAACTCACCTGCGTCTTCATCGATCACGGGTTGTTGCGCCAGGGGGAGGCGGAACAAGTGGAGCAGGACTTCGTGGCAGCCACCGGGGTGGACCTGGTGGTCATCGATGCTCAGCAGCAGTTCCTGGATGCATTGGCCGATGTGCAGGACCCAGAGGTCAAACGAAAGATCATCGGCCGAGAGTTCATCCGGGTCTTCGAGCAGGCCGCGCGCGACATCGCCGGGAGCGCTGATCAGGGGGGCCACCCGGTCAAGTTCTTGGTGCAAGGCACGTTGTATCCGGATGTCGTCGAATCCGGCGGTGGCACGGGAGCGGCCACGATCAAGAGTCACCACAACGTCGGTGGGTTGCCTGATGACCTCCAGTTCAGCCTGATCGAACCGCTGCGGACGCTGTTCAAAGACGAGGTCCGTCAAGCCGGTCTGGAGCTGGGGGTGCCCGAAGCCATCGTCTGGCGCCAGCCGTTCCCGGGGCCAGGATTGGCCATCCGGATCGTGGGGGCGGTCAGCGCTCAGCGCCTCGATATCTTGCGTCGTGCCGATGCCATCGCCCGCGAAGAACTGTCCAAGGCCGGGTTGGATCGTCACATCTGGCAGTGCCCAGTCGTGCTGCTAGCCGACGTGCGCTCAGTGGGGGTGCAAGGAGATGGCCGCACCTATGGTCATCCCATCGTGTTGCGGCCGGTCTCCAGCGAAGACGCGATGACCGCCGACTGGAGCCGCGTGCCGCATGAGTTGTTGGCGCGCATCTCTTCGCGGATCACGAATGAGGTCGAAGAGGTCAATCGGGTCGTCCTCGACGTGACCAGTAAGCCGCCGGGCACGATCGAGTGGGAGTGAGCCGATGAAGCCACTGACTCAGGCCCGACTGTCCGTTGCGATCGCAGCGGGTAAGGCTGCGCGGGTGGCTTCGCGGCTGCGTGGGGGTGGGTCGGCGTTGCCAGGTCTGATCTGCGAGACGATCGACCCGGCCGTGCTTCGGCATACCTTGACGTATTTGCCGCGCGGGATCGTGGTGGTCACCGGCACAAACGGCAAGACCACCACAACGAAGATGCTGGTCGCTGTGCTGCGAGAGCACGGGCTCGGAGTGTTCACCAACCCGACTGGTAGCAACTTCACCCGCGGCGTCATTTCGGCACTGCTTGCCGAAGTCGATGTGAAGGGCAACTTCGAGGCTGATATCGCGGTTTTGGAGTTGGATGAGGCCCATGCGTTGAACTTCGCCGCGCTGGTGCCGCCCACGCACGCGCTGCTGCTGAATGTGGCTCGGGATCAACTCGATCGCTTCGCGGAGATCGACTACACCGCTCGGCTGCTGGCTTCCCTGGCCGAGCAGACCACTTCGGCTGTTGTGCTGAACGCTGATGACGCCTACGTCTCGCGGATCGCGACGGCCTTGGATGACGCGGTCACGGTGCGCTGGTTCGGCGTCGATCCGTCCATGGTTGATCGGTTACCCGAAATCCAAGAAGCCGATGTGCGCTTTGATGACCCGGCTGACGCTCCCACCCTCGAGGTCGACGACGGTTTGTTGCTTGCCCACGACGAACACTCCATGACAGTGCGCTATCCGGGCGGCAATGACGTCGGCCCGGTGCAACTGCGTCAGCGGGGCCTGGCTGCCATGATCAACGCCACCGCGGCCAGCACGATGGCGCGGGTTGTGCTCAACGAGGACTTCTCGGCCGACGTCGCCCGCCGAGCCCTGGCCGGTGTGCATCCGCCGTTTGGTCGGGGCGAAGTCATCGACATCGCCGGCCACCCGTTGGAGTTGGTGCTGGTCAAGAACCCAGCTGGCTTCACTGTCGCGCTGGGCACCTACGGCAAGACACCGGCCGCGACCATGATCGCGATCAATGACAACTATGCGGACGGACGCGATGTCTCCTGGTTGTATGACGTATCGTTCGCCAGCTTGCGCGGGCAAGGGGTCTCGATGACCAGTGGGGTCCGCGGATGGGACATGGCCCTGCGCCTGCAATACGACGACGTACCAGTGGGTCATACCGAATTGAACCTCGATACGGCGCTGGATGCCTTCCTGGCTGAGCATGACGCCGAGCCCACCCGGGTCTTCTGCACCTACACGGCGATGATGGCGTTGCGGCGTCGGATGTCGACCCAGTACACGTTGGCGAGGTTCGGGGAGGACCCCTTATGAACGAATCGAGCGCGCCAACCTCAGTGAGCAAGGGCGAGGTGCACCTGGTGCATCTCTACCCCCGGGAGATGAGCATTTATGGGGATCTTGGCAACACTCGCTGTCTGGCCGCGCGCTTGCGCTGGCACGGCTACAGCCCCATCGTGCATGACCACGCCCCGGGGGATCGGTGGCCGGAGCGGGCCAACCTCATCCTCGGTGGTGGCGGCCAGGACTCTGGCCAGGTCCGCGTGCAGGAAGATCTTGATGTCCAGGCCGACCGACTTCGCGACCTGGCCACCGCCGGAACGCCGATGCTGATGGTGTGCGGCATGTATCAACTCTTCGGCGAGAGCTTTGTGACGGTCGAGGGCACCCGGCTCCCCGGTCTCGGCATACTCGATGTCCATACCCAGGGCAATGACACCCGGATGATCGGCCCCGTCGTGCTGGAGACCGACTTCGGATCCGTGATCGGTTATGAAAACCACTCAGGCTCCACGGTCCTCGGCACCGACCAGCGGTGCTTCGGGCGGGTACTGCACGGCAGTGGCAACAACGGTAAGGACGCCTTCGAGGGGGCCAGGGTGCACAACGTCGTCGCGACGTATCTGCACGGTCCCGTCCTTCCGGCTAACCCGGTGTTTGCGGATGGCTTGCTAGAGATCGCCTGCCGGGCCGCCACCGGAGACTTCATCCCGGAGCAGATCGATGACTCGGTTGCCGAGCAGGCGCACAGCGCCCAGGTCAGTCGGTTGGTGTCGACCCCGACTTCGCAGGGCGGAACCACCACACCCCGAAGGCGAGGACCCCTAAGGGCACTTCGAGCAAGTGGGTGAACAGCGCGAACAGCAGGGCCGCCGCCGATGCGGCGCCTGCGTCGGCTCCAAATGCGACCAGGACACCCGCGGTGCCGACCTCGGTCAGTCCAAGGCCGCCAGGGGTGATCGCCACGGTGGTCAAGAACTGCCGGATCGCATACGCAGCGAACAGTTGCGGCAGTGCCAAGTCGACCCCCACAGTGCGAGCCGAGACACAGTAGAGGGCAAACAGTGCCGCAAACATGCCGACCAGCCCCAGGGTCATCGGCATGACGCCACCGGTTACGACGCCAGCCACCCGTCCGCGCTGGTCGGCCAGGAGGTCACCGGTTT
>JBBSNC010000013.1:0-22472 GCA_038232855.1 Actinomycetales bacterium | reverse complement strand
GAGCCTTTGCAGGCGCCGACTCCCCTGCCTTGGTCCGTGTCGCCAGCGCCATGGAGATCTTTCAAGCAGCCGCACTGTTACACGACGACGTCATGGACAACAGCGACCTGCGCCGTGGACGACCGACCGCGCACCGCGCTTTCGCCACCCATCACGCCACCTCCCAGTGGTCCGGCTCCGCACACGATTTCGGCCACGCCGCCGCCACTCTGGCCGGCGACATGTGCCTCAACTGGTGCGATGAGGTGTTTGCCGGATCCGGTCTGCCCGATGAGCAACTGCGACTGGCCAGGCCCACCTTTGACCTCATGCGCACTCAACTCATGGCCGGGCAGTATCTCGATGTCCTGACATCCGCCCAGGATTGGGACGACCTCAGCCACTCACAACGTATCGAGCAATGCCGCCAGGTCATTAAATTCAAGAGCGCCAAATATTCCATTGAGCATCCATTGTTGATCGGCGCCAGCGCTATTGGGGCACCCCCGCAGGCAATGAAAGCATTGTCTGCCTATGGTTTGGCACTCGGCGAGGCCTTTCAACTGCGCGATGACCTGCTCGGCGTTTTCGGGGATCCCCAGATGACCGGCAAACCTGCCGGCGACGATCTGCGCGAAGGCAAACGAACCGTGCTCATGGCGTTCGGTATGCAGTTCGGTAAGGATTGCGACGTCGCAACCCTGCACGCAGCCTTGGGAAATGCCGACCTCGACGACACAGGGGTTGCAGCGGCTCGGCAGGCGCTGCTTGAGGCTGGCGCAGTCGAGCGGACTGAAGCCATGATCTCCCAGGATTGTGAGCTAGCCGCCAGGGCATTGGCTGAAGTGCCCGATATCACCGCCTCGGGCAGGTCGGCCCTGAACTCCCTGATCGAGGTCAGCACCGCCCGAGTCGCCTAGCTTGACCTGCTAAAAGGCAACTTCCTGGGCGCGCCGCCGAACTTCGGTTTTGTGGCCTGCGCGGAGTGCCCCGATGGCGCTCCCCTCGGCCAGTGTCTCGTCTGACTCGCCCAGCCACTGCAACAGTTCAGTATCCGTCAGACCGCTGTCAGTGAGCACTGAGATGGTGCCACGCAAGCCCTTCAGTGGGCCCTGCGGTGTCACGAAGATCGAGGGCACCATCACTGCATTGTTGGCTCCGCGTCTCATCCCAACCAGTTCGCGCTCGTGCAGCCACGTCTTCACGGTAGCCAACGAGTATCCAGTTAGTTCCATGATGTCGGGCACTGCGACCCACTCGCCGTCCATAATCACATTCGTGTCGTCTACCACATATATAAGTCTTTCACAGGTAGCGACACGCAGTCGATGTGGACGTCAGCCGAATTCTCGGGTACGGTCCCACGCGTCACGACTGAAACGTGCACCTCACTGATTGTCGACAGCCACATCTGTATCTAGAACCATATTGGTTCTCATCTGTAAAGGAACACTCATGTCACCAGTGCCCGCCGCAATGCCGCCAGCTCCGCTGTCCGCCGAGATCGGCATCCACGGCCCGATCAGCACAGGCCCGCTCGACCTCGTCACAACCCGGGCCGCAGATCGCTACACCGTCAAGGCCGGAGACACGGTGTATGACATCGCAGCGAAGCACCACACCACTGTGGCTGCCATCGTCTCTGCCAACTCCTTGCGCGACGGCGGCCGGTGGATCATGCCCGGACAGACACTGCGGCTCGACGCTGAATCGCCCCAACGACCGCCAAGGTCAACGGCCACAACGTCCAGCACTAAGACAACGACGGTTACGGTCCGCCCCGGCGACACCTTGTCCGGCATCGCCGCCAAGCACCGGACGAGCGTGGCCGCCCTCGCCTCGAGGAACAAGATCAGCAACACACGCCTCATTTATCCAGGCCAGAAGTTGGCGGTCTCAGGGCTGTCTTCTTCCTCCAGCACACAGAGATCGGCAAAGTCCACAGCAGGAGCCCCGGCATCCCGACCGTCTTCGGTCACGGTACGTTCGGGCGACACTCTGTCTGGAATCGCCGCCAAATATCGGGTCTCGCTCGGCGCTCTGCTCGCGGCCAATCCAGGGATCCAACCGAGGCTGCTGTGGGTAGGGACCTCCGTCCGTCTGCCCGGCACGGCCTCGGCCACCTCGCGTCCGAGCTCATCCGAGGGCCGGAGCGCCCAGAAGACCCGCGGCACGCCATACACCCCCGACAACATCGGTGATCGTCTCAGCGCAGAGAGCGTCGACAACACCTTTTTGCACTACACCTACAGTTCGGCAGTGTCCCGCTCTGCCGCCGCGAATCGCAACTACCTCGCCTCGGTGCCGTCGCCTACACAGGCGCAGATCAAAGCAATGATTGTCGCCACTGCCAAGCGGCACGGAGTCGACCCCACGTTGATGCTGGCCTTGTCCTACCAAGAGTCTGGGTGGAACCAGCGCGCGGTCTCCCCTGCCAATGCCATCGGGGCAATGCAGGTCATCCCCACATCCGGTGAGTGGGCCTCGCAACTGGTCGGCCGCAAACTCAATCTGCTCGACCCACAAGACAACATCACCGCCGGAACCGTCATTATGCGGGCGCTGCAACGCTCTGCCAGCACGCAAGACAAAGCCATCGGCGGGTACTACCAGGGCCTTGGCAGTGTCACTCGCTACGGCCTATTCTCGGACACCAAACGCTACGTCGCTTCGATCAACGCGCTGCGCAAGCGGATGTAGGGGCAGCGCGACACGCATCCCCGCCTTTGGCTCCGGCGTCCGTAGAATCGAGCGGTGAGCAACCCGAACGCGCCACTGGTCGATCGGGTGCTGCACGAGCGTTACCGGGTAGACGCACACATGGCCGAAGGCGGTATGGCCTCGGTCTACCGAGGGCACGATCTGCGCCTCGATCGGCCTGTGGCGCTGAAGATCATGCGGCCCGACCTGGCTCGCGATGTCGACTTCGTGGCTCGCTTTCGGCGCGAAGCGCGCAGCGCCGCCAAGTTGTCGCATCCCCACGTGGTCTCCGTCTACGACCAAGGTGAGGACGACGGGTTGGTCTATCTCGTGATGGAACTGGTGCCCGGGGCGAATCTGCGAGAGATCATCCACACCGACGCACCGCTGAGCATTCGGGCGGCCACCGGCATCGTCGACCAGGTCCTGCAAGCACTGAGCGCAGCCCACCGCGCCGGGTTGGTACACCGCGACATCAAGCCCGAAAACGTGCTTACCGATTTCGACGGTAGCGTCAAAGTCGCCGACTTTGGGCTCGCTCGCGCCGTCACTGCCGGCACGATGAGTCGCACCAATGATGTGATGTGGGGCACGGCGGCATACCTGTCGCCAGAGCAGGTCCAACATGGTCGCGCCGATGTGCGCACCGATGTGTACGCCGTCGGTCTGGTGCTCTATGAACTGTTGACCGGGATCAAGGCTTTCGGTGGTGACACCCCGATTCACGTGGCGTTTCAACACGTGCACGAAACGGTCCCGCCGGTAGCCGCACAGATCGAAGACATTCCCGGTGAGATCGACCGGCTGATCGCCCACGCCACGGCCACTGACCCCGCCACCCGCCCGGACGATGCCATCGCATTGCGCGAGTTGCTCGTCGCCATGACCCGACAGCTCTCGGATCAGGAACTAGATGCTAAGCCATCGGCGCTACCGCGCGCGAATGTCACCGAAGCGATCGGGAACCCCCAGCAGGGTTCACATTCCGCAGAACCGACCCGCCCGGTGCATCAGGCGACCGCAGTCGTCCCGCTCACCTCGGCCCCGACCGAAGGCAACTACGCCCGCACGACGGGCAATCGAGTGCCCAAGTCTGTCCACTCTGCCCAGCGCAGCGGTGCCAGCCCGGCTACGAGCGCCACGCCGTCCCGAGCGCCACGACGCCGTAGCCTCGGCGTCATCTTGGCGACCCTGCTCCTGCTCATCGGTGGAGGTGGCGCAGTCGCGGCATGGTACTTCACCACTGGGCCTGGGATTCAGTCCGATATGCCTACTGTGGTCGGCTTGGCTGAGCAGGACGCGGTCGCTGCGCTTGAGAACGCCGACCTCGCGGCGAATCCCACGCCTGGATTCTCCGAAACCGTAGACAAAGGCACGGTGATGGGCGCCTCCGAAGAGGCCGGGACGTCCCTGCGCCATGGCACTACTGTCGATGTCGAAGTCTCCGCCGGACCCGAGCGGTATCCCGTGCCCGACCTCACTGGTCAGAGCGTGCAGGAGGCCACGGACACGTTGGAGGAGACACAACTATCGCTGGGCCAGGTCAGCGAGGATTTCGACGAGGACGTCGAGGCCGGACTGATCCTGCGTTCGGCACCTGGCTCCGTCGCCGATCCGGTCCCGCCGGGGACCGCGGTTGATGTCGTAACCAGCGCAGGGCCGGAACCGATCGACATCCCAGACGTCACCGGATCGCCGTTGGACGAAGCCGAGGAGAGGCTGAGCGAGGCAGGCTTTGAGACCGAAGAAGAGCAGGACAGGGTGAACGACCCAGACGTCACCGAAGGTTCGGTGCTCACTCAGTCCCCCGCTAGCGGGCAGGGGCGGCGCGGCGATGTCATCACGCTCACGATCTCCAAGGGCCCAGCACTGATCACCATGCCGCAGGTCATCGGTACGCAGTTCAACAAGGCCAAGCCGCTGCTGGAAGACCTCGGCTTTCAGGTCACGCGCGAAGAGATCGCGCAAGCCTTCTTCGGCACGGTGAGGTTTCAGAGCATTCAAGAGGGCGAGCAGGTGCCGGAGGGCACCGAGGTCGTGCTCAGCGTCCTCTAGCCCGCCGGCAGCAGCCGGGTCAGCACTTCGGCGCAATGGTCGGTGGCCTCGTCGCTGACATCCAGGTGCCAGACCAGGCGCACATGCCGGGCGTCCGTAGCGAACCCACGCACCCCCACTTCCTCTGCAGCACTCACGAAGGCGCTGGCATCCCAGCCAGCGGAGCCGACATCCAGATTCAGTATGTTGGTCTGCGCCGTCGCGGGTGCGATCACCCCGGGGGCATGGTCG
This sequence comes from Actinomycetales bacterium, assembly GCA_038232855.1. Taxonomy (GTDB): domain Bacteria; phylum Actinomycetota; class Actinomycetes; order Actinomycetales; family Dermatophilaceae; genus Ornithinicoccus. The sequence goes on along the minus strand of JBBSNC010000013.1, from coordinate 17,507 downwards.
TCCACCAAGGCAGCGACCCGCGCGGCCCGTTGATGGTCTACGGCCAGGCGCTGCACGTGGTGCGACACGGCATACCGTCCGGCTTGCGCCAACATGCCGATCTGGCGCATGCCCCCACCCCAGCGTTTGCGCCACACGCGCGCCGAGCTGATCAACTCTGCCGAACCCACGACTACTGAACCGACCGGGGCCCCGAGTCCCTTGCTCAGGCATACCGACACAGTGTCGGCGCAGGCACCGTACTCAACCAGAGCCACTCCCGAAGCTACGTGCGCGTTCCACAGTCGTGCCCCATCGAGATGCACCCGGACCCCGCGGTCGTGCGCCCCCGCATACAAGGCGCGCATAGCGGCCAGGGCTTGCACCCTCCCCCCGCCGAAGTTATGGGTGTTCTCCACCACGATGCAGGAGGTGGCGACCAGGTAGGGGCTACTTGACGGCGCCACCAGTGCGAGCGCTATCTCGGGGTCCAGCAATCCGGAAGGGGCGTGCCAACTGCGTGTCGTGATTCCGGAGACGGCAGCAGCGGCCCCCATCTCGGCGCGTAAGACATGCGACATGTCGTCTGCGAGCAACTCCTGGCCTGGGCGGACGTGCTCGCGGATCGCGAGTTGGCCGGCCATGGTCCCGGTAGGGGTGAACAGGCCCGCCTCGTGCCCCAGCAGCTCGGCAATCTCACGCTCCAGCGCGGCGGCGCTGGGGTCCTCGCCGTAGACATCGTCGCCGACCGGGGCTTGCATCATGGCCTCTCGCATCCCCTGCGTGGGGGTGGTCAACGTGTCCGAGCGAAGGTCGGCCACCAGCATTAGTGAGCGCCTTCTTCCAGCATTTCAGCGACCTGGAACGCCAATTCCAAGGACTGTTGGTGGTTCAGGCGCGGGTCGCAGAGGGTTTCGTACCGCAGGCCGAGATCGTCGAGGTCGACCGGGCGGGAGCCACCGACACATTCGGTCACGTCATTGCCAGTCAGCTCCACGTGTATGCCGCCGGGCCAGGTGCCCACCTGGCGGTGCGCTGCGAAGAAGCCCCGCACCTCGCCAACCACATCTTCGAAACGCCGCGTTTTGTAGCCGCTGGGTGAGGTGAAGGTGTTGCCGTGCATGGGATCGCAGATCCAGGTCACGTGGCTAGCCTCCGCGCGCACGCTCTCCAGCAGCGGCGGCAGCACCGCTTCAATGCGGGTGGTGCCCATGCGGGTAATGAACGTCAGCCGCCCGGGAGTCCGCCAGGGATCCAGCGTATCGATCAGCCGGAGCACGTCGTCACGGGTCGCGGTCGGTCCGAGCTTCACGCCGATCGGGTTGTGGACTCGAGAGACGAAGTCGATGTGTGCCTCGTCCAGGTCACGGGTGCGCTCGCCGACCCAGACGAAGTGCCCGGATGTCGTATAGGGCGTGCCAGTGCGGGAATCACGGCGAACCATCGCCCGCTCGTAGTCGAGCACCAGCGCCTCGTGGCTGGAGTAGAACTCCACGCGGCGCATCTGCTCAGCGTCTGCGACACCGGAGGCTTCGAGGAAGCGGACTGCTCGATCGATCTCACGGGCCATCGCCTCGTATTTCGCCTGCGCCGGACCAGAGAGAAACCCCTTGTTCCACATGTGCACGCTGCGCAGATCGGCGAAGCCGCCCTCGGTGAAAGCCCGCACCAGGTTCAACGTCGCCGAGCTGGCGTGGTAAGCCCGCAGGAGCCGATCCGGGTTATGGGCGCGCGCCTGTTCAGTGAACTCGAACCCGTTGACCATGTCTCCGCGGTATGCCGGCAACGTCATCCCGTCGCGGGTTTCGTCGCTGGCCGAACGGGGCTTGGCGAACTGGCCCGCGATGCGACCCACCTTGACGATCGGCATACCGGCGCCGTACGTCAACACCACCGCCATCTGCAGTATCGTCTTGATCCGGTCACGAATGTTTGGCCCGGTGACACCCGACAGAGTCTCGGCACAATCCCCGCCCTGCAGCACGAAGGCTTGGCCGCTGGCTGCGGCGGCCAACCGATCGCGCAGTGCATCGCACTCTCCGGCAAACACCAACGGCGGATAGTTGGACAAGGTGGCGAGCACTTCGGCGAGCGCGGCGGGATCGCCCCAGGTGGGTTGCTGACGCGCGGGCTTGTCCGCCCAATCGAGAACGTGGCCGACAGGAACTGCGGTGACATCGGAATTCACGCCCCCATCGTAGAAGCGCCAAGGGGGTGCTTCGGTCATTCGGCCGGTGACCCCTGGGCAAGCTCGGCCGATTCGTCGTCGACCTTGGCGAAACGGTGCGACAGCGATGAGGCGACGCTCACGGTCCTATCTCGGACTTGGTCTCGCGCCTGCTCCACGTTGGCGCGGGCCTCCTCGACCCTCGCCCGGGCAGCTGCACTCACGCGCGCCTTGTGCTGCGCCGCGATCCGTTCCTTGACAATCGAGGAATATTCATCGACGTACTCCTGCCCGGAGAGGGTGGCCAATGCAGTCATCACCTCGTCGGTGATAGTCCGTAACACAGCGCGATCTTCCTCCTGGCCAGCATACCGCGTGAAGTCCATCGAGGCACCGATGCGCACGCCGACCTGGTGCAGGTTCGGAATCTTCTGTCCCGTGGGCTGAGCTTTGTCTGTGTCGATCATCGCGACCGGGATGATCGGAACACCGGTTTCCACAGCCATCCGGGCCATGCCGGTCTTGCCTCGATACAGTTTGCCATCCGGCGAGCGGGTGCCTTCGGGATAGATGCCGAGCAGTTCCCCGCGACGCAGCACCTTCAAGCCCGAACGGACAGCAACCATGCTGACCTCGCCGCCAGCCCGATCGATCGGGATCTGCCCAGTCGCGGTGAAGAACATCTTGGTTGCCCAGCCCTTGACCCCTGTACCGGTGAAGTATTCCTTCTTCGCTGGGAAGGTAATACGGCGCGAGACCATCAGCGGCAGGAAGATCGAGTCAGAAAAGGACAGATGGTTGCTGGCCAGAATGGCACCGCCTCGGGCGGGTATGTGGTCCTCCCCCTTGATCCACGGGCGAAACAGCAGTCGTAGGATCGGGCCGATGACTATCACCTTGAGCACCCAATAGATCACGTTGGCCTCCTCGCCTCATGCCAGCGGCAGCCTACGGCACATGGGGAGGCTGGGTGGGTTCGTGACAAGATCAGCGTTGTGTACTTGCTGTTGGCGCGACTGTCCGGAGACTTCGATGAGTGAGCCCGGACGCCTCGGCAACGACGATGAGGACCGGACCGAGATCGACCGACAGTTCGGCGAAATTGTTGCTGGGCTCAATCCCAGTTCGCCCGGGCCAGCGCCGGAAGACTCGGAAAAAGCAGCGGTTAGCCCACCTCCAAGCACGCCGCCTGAGCTGGATCCGGCCAGTTGGCGGTCATGGAACGGGGCCGAGGGGGACGATCACTTCACCCCAGCTCCAACCGAACCCCTGCCCGCAGGCGATCTCCAATTCTGGGGGATAGTTCTCGGCTTGACGCTCGGACCCCTGCTGTTGTTCCTGAGCGCCAGCGTGCCTGCCTTTGCGGGTGGTCCGTGGGCGCTGATCGGTAGTCTCGCGACGATTGCTGGGTTCGTGTTGCTGGTGCTTCGACCGCCTCGCTCTGGCCCGGGGGCGGATGCTTCGGGGGCACAGGTTTGAGCGCGGCAGTATGCCGCTAGTCGGGTCCTGTCCTGTCTGCTCGGGCCAGGTCGGCAGCGCCAATTACCCCAGCCAGCGGGCCCAAGATAGCCGTCTTGATCACGGGCATACTCCGGTAGGCGCTCCCGCTGCAGTGTTCGGCCAATGATGCGCGGGTCGGGACCAGCAGCAACTCACCGAGTGCCATGACTCCCCCGCCGATGACGATCACGCCTGGATCGAGAGCCACCACGACGTTTGCGAGACCACGTCCTAGCCAGTGCCCGAGTCGGTCGACGGCCAATAGCGCGTTCGGGTCCCCGGCGCGTGCGCGCGTGCCGATCATTGGTCCAGTGAGCGTCTCGGCGTCATCGTCGGCGGCCGCTAGTTCGGCACCTGAGCCGGCACGCCCTCGTCCCGCCTGCACGGCATACCTGTGCAGGGCTGGTCCACTGGCGTACTCCTCCCAGCAGCCGTCCTTGCCACAGGCGCAGCGTCGTCCTCCAGGCACGAGCGACATGTGGCCGAACTCGCCAGCCATCCCGTTGCTGCCTCGCTCCAAGCGCCCGTCCCTGACAATGGCGCCGCCGATCCCCGTTCCGACCGTAACCAGCACAAAGCCAGCCGCACCTCGCCCTACCCCAAATGCCGATTCGGCCCAGGCAGCCGCATTGGCGTCGTTCTCCAGCCGCACGGGCTGGCCCAACCTGGCCTCCAGACGAGCGGACAACGGCTCGTCCCGCCAGTTCACGTGCGGGGAGAAGCGCACGGTACGACGGTCGGCATCGACAAAGCCAGCGGCACCTACACCGACGGGGCAAGCCGCCGTTTCCCTGCCGTCAGTATTGGCCGCTTCCCTGACATCAGCAATCAGCCGCACAAGCAGGTCTTCGATCACCCGCGAAGGGGCGTCTCGAGAGGGCGTGCGCACACGCATCACGTGCGACACGCCACCTTCGGTATCGACGAGACCAGCGGCAACTTTGGTGCCCCCGATGTCGACGCCGACGGCACCTCCGGACCCGCCTCGTTCGCTCAAGGCCCTAAGAACCGAGCCGGATGGCCGCCAGATCTGCGGCCCCGATCATGCCTGCGTCATTACCCAACTCTGCGATGACGATGTCCGGCAGCGGGCGGTGGCCCCGGCCGGTGAGATGACGCGCGAAAGCAGCCCGCGCTGGCTCAAGCACCAGCGCGCCCGCCGCGCTCACTCCGCCACCCAGCACGACGACGCCAGTGTCCAACACCGCGACGAGCGAGGCGACACCCTCTCCCACCCAATGACCAAGATCTTCCAACAGTTCGACGGCCGCCTGCTCACCGGCTGCCGCCGAAGCCGTCACCATCGCCCCCGTCAGCACGTCCGGATCACCGCCGCAACGTTCGGTGAGGTCTGCGGCGTGCGGGCTAGCGGCCGCAACCAGTTCCCGAGCCTCGCGCACCAAGGCCCTGCCGCTGGCGTATTGCTCCCAACATCCACGGTTTCCACATCCACAGCGGTGTCCCTCCCGTACCACGCGAAGATGACCTATCTCAGCCGCCATCCCGTGGGCACCGCGCAGCAACTGATGGCGGTCGATGATGCCGCCACCGACCCCTGTTCCTAGGGTGACCATGATCATGTGGTTGGCGTCTTGGGCCGCGCCGAAGCGGAACTCTCCCCACGCGGCAGCATTGGCATCGTTCTCCAGCAGCACTGGCAGCCCACTGCGTTCACGCACTCGGTCTGCCAGTGGCTCGTCGCGCCAGGCCAGATTCGGCGCGAACAGCACGGTATCTCCATCGGCGTCGACAAAGCCCGCACACGCCACCCCTACCGCCCCGATGTGCTCGTCGCGCTCGGCGGCTGTGTCGCTGAGGTCCTGCACCACTTGCGCCACGGCTGTGGCGATCGCATCTACATCCTGGGCCGGGGTCTCGCGGAGTGAGCGGGCAGCGATCCGCCCCAGATCATCGACAGCGCTCGCGGCTATCTTGGTCCCGCCGACATCAACACCAATGTTCAGGGTCACCTGCGCACTCCATTCAAGCTCTGCGTTGTTGGACTCGGTTGACATTGCAGCGTATAGCGCCGAACCAGGTATGTCGGGCGCCGGGCGCCGGGGTCGGCAAGCGTTAGCATTGCCCCACGTCACCGCGAAGCCCCAGGAGGCCCGACCGTGCAGGACATTGCCGTCCCCCCGCTGATTCCGCCGGCCAGCACCGGCAATCTGTCCGATATCGCGGCCCTTTGGGCGCAGCGCGAGCCGGAAAAGGTGCTCGTTCGCATCAAAGAGGGCGACACCTGGCGGGATGTGACCTCCACCCAGTTCTGGGACCAGGTACGCGGGCTCGCCAAAGGCTTCATCGCCGCCGGGATCGAGCCAGGGGCGCGGGTGGCCATCATGAGCAGGACTCGCTATGAGTGGACATTGGCCGACTGCGCACTGTGGACCGCGGGTGCCGTGCCAGTTCCCGTGTATGAATCGTCCTCAGCCGAACAGGTGCAATGGATCTGCTCCGACTCGGCGGCCGTGGCCATCATCGTCGAGGATGGCAACCACGCCTCGACCGTGGCGAGCATCCGAGACTCGGTTGAGCAGCTCAACGACGTCTGGCAGATCGACAAGGGCGCACTGGACGAGTTGATGAGCGCTGGCGCCGAGGTCAGCGAGGACAGCGTCGAGGAACGTCGATCGCAGGCCAACCGCGCCGATCTCGCCACGATCATCTACACCTCTGGCACCACCGGTCAGCCCAAGGGCTGCGAACTCAGTCACGACAATTTCATGGCCCTGACCGAAAACACCGTGGCACGCCTGAAGGATGTCGTCGCTGAGCCGGGCGCCAGCACCCTCGTGTTTCTGCCGTTGGCCCACGTTTTCGCCCGCTTCATCGAAGTCCTGGCGTTGCAGGCCGGGTCGATCATGGGCCACACCGCGGACCCGAAGAACGTGCTGGATGACCTCGCGACATTCCAACCCACGTACCTGTTGTCCGTGCCTCGAGTCTTCGAGAAGATCTACAACTCTTCTGAGCAGAAGGCCGAAGCCGGTGGAAAGGGAAAGATCTTCAGATGGGCGGCGGGCGTTGCCCAGGAGTGGAGCATCGCTCAAGACACCGGGGGGCCTAAGCCATGGCTCTCGCTGCAGCACCGGATCGCCGATCGCCTGGTCTACGGCAAGTTGCGACAGGCTCTCGGGGGAAAGTGCAAGTATGCGGTCAGCGGCGGCGCAGCCCTTGGCGAGCGACTCGGACACTTCTATCGCGGGGTCGGTCTGATCGTCCTGGAGGGGTATGGACTCACCGAAACCACCGCTCCGAGCAACGTCAATACCCCAAACCTCATCAAGATCGGCTCAGTCGGCCGCCCACTTCCCGGGGTGGCCGTCAAGATCGCGGGTGATGGTGAGATCTTGATCAAGGGAAGCAATGTGTTCGCCCGATATCACAACAATCCCGAAGCCACCGATGAAGCGATCCGAGATGGCTGGTTCCATTCCGGGGACCTCGGCGAATTGGATGACGACGGGTTCTTGAAAGTCACCGGACGCAAGAAAGAAATCCTCGTCACGGCCACTGGCAAGAACGTCTCGCCGGCAACATTGGAGGATCGGTTGCGGAGCAACTCACTGATCTCCCAGTGCATCGTCGTCGGAGATGGGCGGCCCTTCATCGCCGCGCTGATCACCTTGGATGAGGAGATGCTGCCCATCTGGGCCGCGAACCACGACCTCGAGGGGCTGGGCGTACAAGAGGCTCGTACCCACGAAACGGTCCTCGCCGAGGTACAAAAGGCTGTGGACCATGCCAACTCGGCAGTGAGTCGGGCGGAGTCGATCCGCAAGTTCACGATTCTCGAGGGTGATTTCACTGAAGAGAACGGCTATCTGACCCCTTCGATCAAATTGCGTCGGGGCCGCGTCTTGGCGGACATGTCGGGTGAGGTCGACGCCCTCTACGTGGATGACCGTTAGTCAGCGATTCCGGTGCTGCAGCCACTTCACCCAGTCGGCGTGTACGCGGTCTGAGTTCTGCCCCAAGCGCCCGCTGATTGCAGCGTTGAGCGACACCCCGGAGTGGACGGCACGATACGTCCGTAAGAGGGCCTTCTCGCCGTATTGTTCGGCGATATATACGCAGACCAACCACGCTTGCGCATACCCAGTCCAGGCTCGACTTGCCGGGCTGGGCGTCGGCCAACTCACTGGCGGACTGTTCGCGGCGTCACGCAAGGCCGACCCGGCGATCGTGATCAGCGGCGAGGAACTACGGCGATGCGCGGTGTATTCCGCCAGCCCCTCGCTGAGCCACCACGGAGTCGATGCTCGACCTCCCATGGCTAGGTGCGTCATTTCGTGGACGACGATCGCCTCGCGACCTTCGGGACTGAGACCAGACCAGGCGCCGGGATGGATGACGATCACGGGCTCTGGATCTTCACCCCCTACTGAGTTCGAGCGAACCGTACTAGCGGCATAACCACGCTGATCAGGTCGATATCCAGTCGCAGTCGCCCACTGACCGGTGGTCAACGGCAGGTCGATCCGCACCGGCAGCGGGACGGTGCCGGATCCCCACAGATCCTCGACGAGTGGGATGGCATCGAACACCAGGTTTCGGTATGCAGCGGCGTGCGCCGCCGGTACCCCCCCGGTCACGACCACGTCGGGTGTGGCTGCGCAGCCAGACAGGGTGGTTGCCGCTGCGCTCACGCCAAGCAGACTCAAGACCGCGCGCCGCGAGAACTGAGCAGCCAAACCGGTGCAATGGTGGATCTGCGACACCACCTCAGCCTAGGCGTGAGTCGCCGCACGGCGGAGCCAGCACCCACATTTGCCTGCTTGCTACAAGCAACTCAATATTCGGGGGTGACTACGCGCTCCCCCGCCGATGAATTGGCGACCGAGTTGATGCATACGATCAAAACACTTCGGGCCGCGGTACACACATTCCCCCGGCTGCACGAAGCGGTCGACCCGTTGTCGCATCCAGTGCTTTTCGCGCTTGTCGAGGGGCCCATGCGGGTCAGCGACCTGGCCAGCACGGTGAACAATGACCTATCGACCGTGAGCCGCCAGGCGAGCGCCCTGCAGGAACACGGCCTCATCACGAAGGTGAGCGATCCGCACGACGGACGTGCCCAATTGCTGGCCCTGTCCGATGAGGGCGCCTGTCTGGTCGCAGCAGCGCGGCGCGCCCGCGCCGCGGTATTCGATGATTTGCTCCGCGACTGGGAGCCAGCCGACATCGAGTCCTTCACCACCTACTTGCGCATCTTGGCCGAGGGCGTTCATGCCCGGCATCTCGCCCACAACGAAAGAGCCACCCGATGACCAACACTGCGCCCAGATCCGCCGAGGCCGCCGTCGCGCTGACTCATCGCCAGATCACCACCATCCTGGGCGGTCTGATGATGGGCATGTTTCTCGCCGCGCTTGATCAGACCGTGGTGTCCACCTCGATCCGCACCATCGCCGACGACCTCAAGGGGTTGGACCATCAAGCCTGGGCGACGACCGCCTACCTGATCACGGCGACTATCTCCACCCCCTGTACGGCAAACTGTCCGACATCTATGGCGACGCCTCTTCTTCTCAGTCGCAATCACGATCTTCGTCGTTGGCTCGGCGTTGTGCTCCCTGGCGCAAGACATGTTGCAACTGGCTGCCTTCCGCGCCGTGCAAGGACTGGGCGCCTGCGGTCTGTTCTCGCTGGCGCTGGCGATCTTGGGCGACATCGTGCCGCCCAGGGAACGCGCCAAGTATCAGGGCTATTTCCTGGCTGTCTTTGGCACCTCCAGCGTGCTGGGTCCAGTGATCGGCGGCTTCTTTGCCGGTGCCGATGAGATCCTCAGCGTTACCGGATGGCGATGGGTCTTCTTGGTCAACGTACCGATCGGCCTGATTGCGTTCGCGGTTGTCCAGCGCACCCTGAAGATGAAACACACACGGCTCGATCACCGGCTGGACTGGTGGGGCGCAGCGAGCCTGGCGATCGGGCTGGTGCCGCTGTTGATCGCGGCCGAGCAGGGCCGCGAGTGGGGTTGGCTATCACCCGAGGCCAGCATCTGCTATGTCATCGGTGTCGCCTCGCTATCCGCATTCTTCTTCATCGAGCGGGCCATGGGCGCCGAGGCCCTTCTACCACTGACCCTGTTCAGTAATCGAACGGTCCGCGTGTCCTCAATCGCGTCGGTCATGCTCGGTATGGCGATGTTCGGGGGTCTGGCGACGCTCCCGCTCTATTTACAGATCGTTAAAGACGCTACCCCAACGCAGGCCGGACTGATGCTGCTGCCAATGACTTTGGGCATTATGGCGGGCTCAATCCTGTCCGGCCAGGTGATCGCACGCACGGGTCGCTACCGCATTTTCCCCATTATCGGGTCTGCGATCCTCGCGCTGGCAATGCTCGCAATGTCATTTGTCGGAGCGGACACCGCGCTCCCACTTACGATGACCATCATGGCCTGCTTCGGTTTCGGTCTGGGCTCGAACATGCAACCGCTCACCCTCGCGGTGCAGAACGCAGTCTCACCGCGAATGATCGGCGTAGCCACGGCCTCGGCGACGTTCACCCGTCAGATGGGTGGTACCTTGGGCACGGCAGTGTTCTTGTCCCTGTTGTTTGCCCAGGCCCCGGTGCGGATCGGCGAGTCTATGCAGCAACTGGCGCCCACCCCAGCCTTCCAGTCGGCCCTGCAAGATCCGGCCAACGCCGACTTCGCCACGCAATGGCAGCAGGCCAGCTCTTCAGGCGGTAACCCGGCGGCTGCCTTCGGTGGCGTGCTGGAGGACTCTTCCCTTGACCCGACCCTAGCTCGGCCCTTCTTAGTGGGATTCTCGCAGGCGATGGACCTCGTCTTCATCGTCAGCGCCTGCGTGATGGCGTTGTGCTTCCTGGTGCTGTTGCGGTTGCGGTTGCCCGAAATCACCCTTCGCGCGGGATCGGCATACTCCGAGCGGGCCGAAGAGGATGCAGCCGACGGCGCTCAGGCGGTGGCCAACGCCACCCCGAATGCTGCAGCGACAACTGCCGGTGAGGCGAAGCCTCAAGCAAGGCCCGCCGGCTCACCTGAACCGCGCAGCTAGCCCACCCTGAGCCATCCAGGCGCTTCAGCAGCATCAGGTCGGGCGACTAGGTCGAGCACATCGAGGGGATTGACCAGCCCTGCACCCACGAAGACGTCCACCGCATCCCACTCCGCATCGGTCAGCGGCATAGTTTTGCCGCTGCTGGCACGGGTTGGCCCTTCCTGCTGCAGCCACGTTTGGGCCAAGACCGGCACGAAACAGCTCGCACAGTGCTGACCTAGCACCGGGCACGTATTGCAGTCGATGATCGTCATCGTCCCTCACCTCCATCTGAGTGGGAACGACGCTAGATCCAGCCACCGACATACCCCTGACCTGCGCAGGTATGTCAGAACTGGGATCTAGCGTTCCTCGCATGCTGCAACCCACCTTCGACGACCTCGGCACCGCGCTCGCCGATGTCACCTTCGTCGTCGTCGATCTTGAAACCACCGGCGGCTCGGCCGCTGATTCACAGATCACCGAGATCGGAGCGGTCAAGGTGCGGGCCGGTGTTGTGCTGGGAGAGTTTCAGACCTTGGTGCGCCCGACCGTGCCCATTCCCGCGTTCATCACCGTGCTCACTGGGATCTCCAACCATCTGGTCGCCGACGCGCCACGCGTCGACGCCGTCCTACCAGCCTTCCTGGAGTTTGCTCAGGGCAGCGTCCTGGTGGCGCACAACGCCGGTTTTGACATCTCATTCTTGAAATCGGCGGCCGCTCACACCGGACACCCCTGGCCAGGGTTCTGCGTCGTCGACACCGTCCACCTGGCTAGGCAACTCATCAGCCGAGATGAAGTCCCAAACCATAAGTTGTCCAGTTTGGCCAAACTCTTCATGGCACACACGACGCCGGATCACCGCGCGCTGCACGACGCCCGAGCGACGGTAGACGTGCTGCACGGATTGATCGCGCGAGTGGGAAACCTGGGCGTTCACACGCTGGAAGAGCTCGTCAGCTATTCAGGGTGGGTCGCGCCGGCCATTCGCCGCAAACGCTTCCTGGCCGATTCAATGCCCTCGGCTCCGGGCGTGTACATCTTCAAGGATCACCAAGGCCAACCGCTGTATGTCGGTACCTCGCTGGACATTCGCCGTCGCACCCGCACCTATTTCACCGCTTCGGAGACGAGACGACGAATGGCCGAGATGGTGCGCTTGGCCGAGTCCATTACGCCGATCGTCTGTCAGATACGCCTGGAGGCGCAGGTGCGAGAGTTGCGACTCATCGCTGAGCACCAACCTCGCTACAACCGACGGTCTCGGCATCCGGAGAAGGCGCTGTGGGTCAAATTGACAGCCGAAGCCTTCCCACGCCTGTCAATCGTGAGTCAGATTCGCGCTGATGGCGCCGACTATGTCGGGCCGTTCGGACAGCGCCGGATGGCTGCTGAGGCGGTCGCTGCCGTACACGAGGTCATTCCCATTCGTCAATGCACGACGCGCATCAGCAGCAAGGGTTCAGGCACGGCGTGCATCTTGGAGGAGATGGGCAAGTGTGGAGCACCGTGCGCTGGTCGACAGAGCATCGGCGAGTATGCGGTGGTTGCGGCAAAGGCGCGGGAGGCTCTCGTCGGCAACGCTGCGGAGGTGTTGGACCGCTTCCACCTGCGGCTGAACGACCTCACCCGGGGCCAGCGATACGAGGATGCCGCCGTGGTCCGAGACCGGATGATCGCTCTGGTGCGGGCCGCTTCCCGAGCACAGCGGTTGCAACCATTGTGCTCAAGCGCCGAGATCGTGGCCGCGCGCAGACGCGAGGCTGGCGGGTGGGAGGTGATCTGTGTCCGGTGGGGAAGGCTGGCCGCCGCGTCGGCTGTTCGAGCAGGAGTGAATCCCATGCCCGCGATTGAGGCGCTGCGTCTCAGCGCGGAAGAGGTTCCTCCTCCACCACCGGGGGCTGGCGCCGCCTATCCAGCCGAGAGCGAGCTCGTCCTCGACTGGCTAGAGTCACCCGCGGTTCGCCTGGTGGACTGCGACGGGCGGTGGACCTGCCCAGTGGGTGGCGCTGGGGCAGCACACCTCGCGTTGGCCGGCGCCCTGCAACACTGATGCTCGCGATTGAGCAACCCGGCGTAAACGCGGACCTAGACGCGCGCGCTCGTGTCGATCCATTCCACCAACACGCGTCCAGCGTGCCCGCCCTCGATGGACGCTCGTGCCTTGGCGATCCCGGTGGCCCAGGCAGCATGCAGTTCCTCCTCGTCACGCGGAGTTCCACCCTCATCGCCGCACTCCACGAGTGCCAGAGCCAAACCTGCATTCAGCGATACCGCATCGCCGATCGGACCGGGATGGCCATCACACACGGACCGGACAACGTCAGCATTGAAGGCGGCGTCCTGCCCACGCAACCGTTCGGCCGGGCTGAAGTTGAACCCGACACGTCGAGGATCGAGGACCATTGAGGTGACCACACCTTCGGCGACCCACCACACGCCTGTTGTGGTGGCGGGCGTGACTTCATCGAGCCCATCGCCCCCACGGAAGATGACAGCTTGTTGCCCCCGGTCAGCGAAGACCCCCGCTAACACGGGCGCCATGACAGCAGAGCCCACACCAACGGCGGAGTAGGTCGGCTGCGCAGGATTCGTCAGGGGGCCGAGGAAGTTGAACGCTGTCGGCACTCCCAGCTCGCGACGAGTCGGACCGGCGTGCCGCATCGAGGGATGGAATGTCGGCGCAAAGCAAAACGTGATGCCGCATTGCTCACCCACCTGGGCAACTTGGCTGGGGGTGAGATCCAGACGGACCCCAAGGGCTTCGAGGACATCGGCCGCACCCGTCGTCGATGACGCCGCACGATTGCCGTGCTTGATGACTGGGACACCCGCGCCCGCAGCCACGATGGCAGCCATCGTCGAAATGTTGACCGTGTGCGCGCCATCCCCCCCAGTGCCGACGACGTCGAGGGCCTGACGACCACCGGGCTCGGATGCTGTCCCATCGGCGATAGGCCCATAGGGCTGCGCATGGGCGAGCATGGTCTCCGACAGGCCCCGCATCTCGGCCACGCTCTCCCCCTTGGCTCGCAAGGCCACCAAGAAGGATGTCAGCGCCACCGGTGATGCCTGGCCCGACATCGTTTGCTCCATCGCCCACGCTGACTCCTGGGCACTGAGATCTTGACCCTGCAACAAACTGGCCAACATCTTTGGCCACGTCGGCTCGTTTGGTGTGGCCAAGCCGCCGCTCACGCGAGTCGGGCGACCGCTGCCGCCAACGCCACCGGGTCCAGCGGGTGCGGCACTGCACCATCGGCCTGGCTCCACGCGGCGAGCCATCCGTCGTTCGGCCGTCCAATAAGCACCAGGATCGGCGGACACTCGAAGACTTCGTTCTTCAACTGCCTACATAACCCCAGCCCTCCATAAGGCTGAGCCTCGCCGTCCAAGATCAGCACGTCGAAGCGGCCCTGCTCCAGGGCGAGTTCCACTGCCGGAGCCGTTGCACATTCATGCCACTGCTCGACCCGAAGGTCAGGGGCTGGGGCGTTTCCCACCCCGAGCCGCACTGCATCGCGCGTCGATCGATCATCACTGAACAGCAGGATCGACAGACGACGGAGCGCGGATGCTTGGCCAGCGATGGTCGAGACGGTCATAACGCTGATGCTACCCATGTGTCGGCTCTGCTGCGTGCTCCCTACTGAGTCAGAGGGTCGCTGCTCAACTGCCTGGGCCATGGGTCATACTGAGAAGCGTGGCGACGACAACAGTGAGCGCAGAATCCCCGCAGATGGGTGCATCGTCGGCCAACGGGCCTGTCAGCCGGCCCGACATGGTGGCTGTGGGCACCATTGTGTGGCTGTCCAGCGAAATCATGTTCTTCGCAGGGCTCTTTGCGATGTACTTCACGATTCGCTCCGTCGCGCCGGAGCTGTGGGCCGAAAACACCGAGTTGTTGAACTGGAAGTTTGCGCTGGTCAACACCACTATTCTGGTGATTTCATCGGTGTGGTGCCAGGCCGGGGTATACAAGGCTGAGCAGGGGATTCCCAGCCGCACCGGGGGCTTGATGGAGTTGGGCAAGTGGGGAATGCGCGAGTGGTATGTGCTGACATACATTTTCGGCGCGACGTTCGTGGCGGGTCAGGTGCTGGAGTATGCCGAGCTGATCCGCGAGGGCGTGACGCTCAGTTCAAGCCCCTACGGATCTGTCTTCTATATGACGACCGGGTTCCACGGCATGCACGTCACTGGGGGCCTGATCGCCTTCTTACTCATCATCGGTCGAAGTTTCACTGCGAAGCGATACACCCATTCGCAGGCCACGAGCGCGGTGGTGACGTCCTACTACTGGCACTTCGTCGACGTCGTGTGGGTAGCCCTGTTCTTGACGATCTACGTGGTCCAGTGAGCGCTATGGAGCATCAACACCTGCCCGCACCGCCCTTGTCCGCAGCCTACGTGAGGACGCACCAGTGAAGAGACTGGGAGCCAGCCGCCGCAGCCCGCTTGCCCTGCTATTCGTGCTCCTGATTGGTCTGAGCCTCACGGGCACGGCATACGCCGCGTTGCAACCGAAGGCCGCTCCCGGTACCTCTGCGGCTACCGCCTCCACCCAAGCGGTCGAAGCCGGGGAAGCGCTCTTTCTCGCGAACTGCGCCTCCTGTCACGGCACGAACGCCCAGGGCAACGGACAGATCGGCCCCTCCTTGGTCGGTGTCGGAGCCGCAGCAGTCGACTTTCAGGTCTCGACCGGCCGGATGCCGCTGGCTGGTCCCGGCGTGCAAGCACCAGCAAACCGAGACGCGATCAATTTCAGCGCCGAAGAGATTACCGAGCTAGCCCAGTACGTTGACTCCCTGGGACCTGGCCCGGCTGTGCCTAAGGCCGAGTACATCGACCTAGAAGGCGCAGACATCGCAGAAGGTGGAGCGATTTACCGCACCAACTGCGCCATGTGCCACAACTCATCGGGTGCTGGTGGAGCCCTGACTCGCGGCAAATACGCACCCAGCTTGATGAACGTCGAACCGCAACACATCTACGAGGCCATGTTGACCGGACCTCAGTCGATGCCTGTCTTCAACGACGCCAACATCACCCCTCAGGAAAAGGAGCACGTGATCGCCTACCTCAAGGACATCGAAGAGGGCGGCAACGCTTACGGCGGCCATTCATTGGGTTCACTGGGCCCAGCCGGGGACGCCATCTTTGTCTGGACCTTCGGCATCGGATTGCTGATTGCTGCGGCGGTCTGGCTCGGACGAAAGGCGGCCTGACATGAGCGACAACACTCCGGTCCCGGCGCACCGCGACAACACCCCTGCTTCGCGCGAGCCGGCTCCCCTCCCCGACCGCTTCGAGAACCCAGGTCTAGCCCCGCATGTGCCCCGCCGCAGCGACGTGGATGAGAAGGCAGCCAAGCGTGCCGAGCGCCAAGTGGTGGCGATGTTCTTCCTCTCTGCCCTAGGCACGATCGGCTTCGTCGTTGCTTACTTCGCCATTCCGTTGGATGCCCGCGGCTCCGTCGTAGGCATTGGGGAGATGAACCTCTATCACCTGGCTTTGGGGATGACGCTGACGATCTCGTTGTGCGGCATCGGTTTCGGAGCTGTGCACTGGGCAAAAACCCTCATGCCGGACGAAGAGGTCATCGAAGAGCGGCACGCGCAGGCATCTTCGGACGAAGTTCGCCACGGCGCTGCCAGTCATCTGCGGGCAGGATGGCAAGAATCCCAGTTGGGCCGTCGGCCACTGATTTTGCAGAGCGCCGCAGGCGCACTGGGGCTGTTTGCCATCCCGCTCGTCCTACAGGTAGCCGGAAGTTTGGGGCCAGGGCCGGGTCGTGACCTATATGACACGAACTGGAAGAGCGGCATGCGGTTGATGATCGACCCCTCTGGGACGCCGATCCGGGCCTCCGACGTCACGATCGGCTCCGTCTTCCACGTCATGCCTGAGGGGTATGTCGGCGAAGAGGCTGAGGAACGACTCACCGCACACGCGCTGATGGAGGCAAAGGCCGAAGATCAGGTGATCCTGGTGCGCTTGGACCCCGCAGTGGTGGAGAGCCAGAAATCCCTCGATTGGGGCTTTGACGGCATCCTTGCCTACTCCAAAGTGTGTACACACGTGGGTTGCCCGGTGGCTTTGTACGAACAGCAGACGCACCACCTTCTGTGCCCATGCCATCAGTCCACCTTTGACATGACGCAAGACTGCAAGGCTATTTTCGGCCCAGCCGATCGGGCCCTGCCGCAACTACCCATCACGGTCGACGCCGAGGGCTACCTCATTGCCGACGATGGCTTCGCCGAACCAGTAGGGCCAAGTTTCTGGGAGCGTGACTGATGTCAACCACATCCAGAGTGCCACAAGGCACAGGTGCCATTCGTAGCGACGCAGGCACGAGCACCGCCGAGAGCGACGCGAAGGAACAGAGCGCTCCGACATTGCCCCCGCCACTGATCTGGACGGACGAACGCGTCGGCAGTGCCAAGGGTATGCGTTTCCTACTGCGGAAGGTCTTCCCAGATCACTGGTCGTTCCTGCTCGGCGAGGTGGCCATGTATTCGATGGTCATCTGTCTGATCACTGGGACGTTCCTGACCTTCTGGTTCATTCCGAGCATGGGTCACGTCGAGTACCAAGGCTCGTTCGTCCCGCTCAAGGGTGTGGGGATGAGCGAGGCATACGCCTCAACCCTGGACATTTCCTTCGACATCAAGGGTGGTCTGCTTATGCGGCAACTGCACCACTGGGCGGCCCTGCTCTTTGTCGTCGGCATTGCTCTGCATATGGCGCGTGTCTTCTTCACTGGAGCCTTCCGTAAGCCGCGTGAGATCAACTGGGTCATCGGCACCGTGCTTTCCCTGTTGGCCATCATCGAAGGCTTT
>JBBSNC010000012.1:0-22556 GCA_038232855.1 Actinomycetales bacterium | reverse complement strand
CTTCTACCGCATCGACAGCGACCGCGCCGACCAGCACGGGGGCAGCGGTATCGGCCTGGCCATCACCCGCGCCCTGGTCCAAGCCCACGACGGCCGGGTCCAGGCCGCCAGCCCCGGACCCGGCAAGGGATCGACTTTCACGATCACGCTACCCACCGCAACACCACTTTCAACCGAAGGAAAACCATGACAAAACAAGACGCCCTAACAGCGATGGAACGCCCGAACCGTCAACGCGAGGCCGAGTTTCAGATGGTGCCGGCGCCCTGCCGAGCGGGTCGCCTATTACCGCGGTGGTATGCACGACTGGGTGACGTTAGGGCTGCCCACCAAACCCGGCGCCCCAGCCGAGGCGGAGGGGGGGTGAGCTGAGCGCGCAGGAGGACCGCAAGATGCGGCGCGAGCTCGAAGATCACGAACGGTGAGCCCGCTGACGCGCCGGCAGCTGCCGACCGTGGGACTCGTCGGCGCCGGTGGCACGGCCACCGCCGACGCGGGACTGTGGTTTGCCACGACCAACCCGGGCGAGTACGCGGGAGGTGCGGATCTGACCGAACCCCAGTACTCAAGTGCCGCGACGGCGCCCTGAAGACTGAGCTCACCGCAGCCTCGACACAATCCGTATCGCGATGACCAATGACCTTGAGGCCTCCACGAACCTGCAGGCGCATGGGCTGCACGTCTCCTCTCAGGGCAGAGGCGAGGGTCGTTGCCACGTTCGACGACATAGACGCCACAGAGACGACTGCCATACGTGGCTTCCTGGAACCGATCCCCCAGCACGGGGCATCCATCACCGCCAACGGTTCCCCATTCCAGGGTTGGTCAGTCCAGTGACGATCCTTTCCGGACAGCCCAGCTCGCAGTCGGTCCGTGTGCTCGGCCTTACTGTCCGGAACCCTGCTCAGTGAAGACCGTGTTCGAAACCGGTAAGTCGAGTGACTTTTGAGCGAGCAGCATCCGCCGGAATCAGCCTTTCAGACTGTATGCATCTAGGGACCCCTCTAGATGCACACATCTGTTTTCTGCGCTTCTGGGGTACACCCGCCCCACAGATCTGTTACGGAATGCCGAACCACCCTGGGTAACGTACATCTGAGGTCTAGACCCGCTGCTTTTGGCGGCTCTTCGGGAACCCTCACGGCTGCGCTTGCAGGTTGCTCGCTGCCCATGGTCACTGAGCCAGAGACGTAGCGCTCTGTGGTCCAGGCTCAGTTGAGAGCAATTGTCGCGATGCGGCTGGGCGACGGCATGCTGAATTTCTGCCCAACATCTTGCGGAGCAGCTTCCAGGGGTAAGACACGCCTAATGGGGTGAGTCAGATCATCGATGATTGCGGATGCGAGGTCGGTAGCTTCTGGCTCGTGGTCGCGGCAGCGGCTCAGGACAGGGTGGCTTGAATCGCCCAAGGCGGGACCAAGGAGAAACCGGGTTGTCGCAACGCTGATCCAACTGTCATCGCTGGTTGTTGGTTGCTGAAGATCCTCCTCGTCAGACGGATCCGCCGCGAGATACCTCGTCGTTTGGGATCGCGAGAAGTTGGGCCGATGCTGAGCAAATTGAACAGTGGCCGGTGCGTGGACCACAAAGTGAAACCCCCGGGTGTCGACCCCTACCCCGAGGCGAGCGAAAGGCGTTCATTTCGGCATGCGCCAATGGCATGCTCTCAAAGTCGGGGCAAATTGGTGGACCTCATAGGCGATGATCGAGGCCTGTCGAGCACCAGGGCGCACCCGAGGGCGGCAACTGATGAACCAACTCATCGAGTCGCTTCCGTCACGGCGAGCCCGGCCGCGCTGAGCGAGATCGCCAGGCTCGGACGCACACTGGAACGCCGAGCCGACGACATCCTGGCCTACTTCGACCGCTCCGGCACCAGCAACGAACCCACCGAGGCGATCAACGGGCCGGATCGAGCACCTGCGGCTCCGCCCTCGGCTTTTAAGCCTCACCAACTACATCGCCAGCGGACACGATGTGGACGGCGGCAGGCCCGTTGGCAAAGCCCGACAAACACTTCCTCTTCTACCAGGTCGACACGTTCAAGCGACAGAGCGGCTCCGGCCTCTTCATCGACCTCGACCTGCCCATTGGAGAATCGATCGTCGGCGTTCACGTCGCCGGTGATCGCCGGCTCGAGACCAACTTCGCGGTCCGGCTGACGAACACCGAGATCAACCAGGTCAAAGCGTGGATGCGAACGGCCTTATCCCCCCGGGCTCCAAGCTAGTCGCGACGGATCTTGTGCTCGAGGGAATTCTGGCTACCGAGTTGGGGGTGGGCCGTGGACGGCCGACGACATGGTGGAACTGCACTCACCGGCGCTTGCCCAGCCCAGAACCACCGTGTGCCCTTACCGGGTTCTACGGACTCAACCTATGACCCCCACCGCAACTGGGTAGAGCCCCTAAAACCCACCCAGCCCGGTGAAGCGTCACACGGTGCGGGTTGCCGACGGCACGCCCGAAAAAGTCGCGGACGAGGTCGCCACGGTGCTGCCTGGCTCGTCGGACCCGTCCCAGACGACGGACCCCTATCTGCCGTGATCGGCCCACCGGGCCAGACACAATCGACCAGGGTCCAGAGGGTGCGTGGCCGGGGCTCAGACCGTTGTCATCCGGTCATCCGGTCATCCGGTCATGCGCGAAGCGCGGTGTCGGGGTTGGTGAGGTCACGCCAGGCGCCAGGCAGGATGGGCTCGGGGCAGACCTCCGGCGTCGCCGACCTGTGCAACCGAGACGTCCACGAGTCGATGTCGTCGCGGAGGGCAGCCACGCCCAGCGAGACATAATCCTGACGGAACCCACGGCTGCCCATGTCCTGGACCGCGCTGAGGGTGAAGACCCGGCTGGCGATCGCGCCGATCTCGACCAGTCGGCGCTGCGCGGGTTGCTCGTCGACGCTGATCTCCAGCTGCGCGCCGGCGAGGTCTGCGCCGGCTGCAGTGGTCTCATCCCGCGACAACTGCTCACGCAGGTTCGATGTGCCGGCCCGGCGCATCTGAGCGGCAAGCTCGGCGCCCATCTGCGCATACAGCACATCATTGGAGCCCTCAAATATCTGGAAGGGCCTCGAGTCGACGACGGCGCGGCCAGCGATGTGGTTGAGCGCGTAGCCTTTGGCGCCGACCAGCTGCAGCAGCGACTGCGACGACTCCTGGAGGTAGTCCGAGGCCACCGTCTTGACCGAACTGGCGGACTGCCCAACCCGAGACAGGTCGGTCGACTGTCCGGCATTCTCCGAACTCCACAGGCTCAGCGCGCTGGCGCACACCCACTGGCCCTGGAGCCGGGCGACGCGGGCCTGCACCTGGTCGTAGGCCAACAGCGGTCGGCCGGAGACGAGTCGCTCGGTGCAGTGCGCGACCGCCTCATCGACCATCCGGTGAATGAATCCGACCGCACTGCCGGCGAAGGTCGATCGCGACCGATGCAGCAAGTTCATCATCATCCGCAGGCCGCCACGATCACCCTGGAGGCGATGGGTGGACGGAACGAGGACGTCAACACTGTTGCGGCCGTACGGGATCCCGTACAACCCGAGGGATGAGTACTGCTCGACCAGCCTGATGTGCTGGTCGGGTTCATTCTGGTCACAGATGAACATATCGATGCCGTTGCCCAGGTCGCCGTCGTCTTTGCCGGGGCGCGCCATGACCAGCCAGTAGTCGGCCCAGCCGGACAGCCCGGCCCAGTGCTTGGTCCCTGCGACCCGATACTGCTCACCCTCGCGGCGCCACGCGGTCCTCATCGATAGCGCGTCCGTTCCGTAGCCGGGCTCTGTGATCATCAGGCCGCCGAGGTTGCCGCCACTGACCAGACGCGGCAGGATGCGTTCGGCAACCTCAACGTCGGCATACTTCGCGACGGGTTGCGCGAACAGGCTGCCACTAATGCCCATGGTCAGCCCCAGGGCGAGGGAATGGTATGCCGCCTCCTCCATCACTGCCTGGCTGGGCGCCAGGCTGTCGCCGAACCCACCGAAGCGAGTCGGCAGGAACGCTCGCATCGGCTCGGCCGCGAGCACCTCTCGCATGACGTACGGCGGCAGCCCCCGCCCCTGGCCGATGACATCGAGATCGGCCCGGTGGCCGAAGGTCCGCGACAAAACGGCGCGGAACCGCTCGATCAGTTGCCCCGCGTCGCCAGCGTTCGTGCCCGATGTGTTGCTCACGGCCAAGACCGGACCCGAACTTCGGTCCAAAACACGTCCGTGCTCGGACGTCGCACCTGCGACACCATGCCTGAAGCCTCTCGCTCATTTCCGACCCCACCAGGGGACCCGTACCTACGGTTACGTTACCGTAGGTTTCTTCGGGTCGCTCATTCAGCCCTCGAAAAGAAGCTGCCGGTTTCCTGGCCCAGAACACAGCCAAGAACACCTCCGAATTCTGTGCATATAGGAACCTCCCTACATGCACACATCTGTTTTCTGTACGTCTGGGGTACACCCACCCCACAGAACTGTTACGAAATGCCCAACCACCCTGGGTAACGTGCATCTGGGGTCTAGACCCACCTCTTTCGAGCCGGTCTTGAAGGTCTTGACTGCCGCCCTGCAGGCTGCTCACTGACCATCCTTTTCGAGCATGTGAGAACGTGCGGTGCCCGTGCTCGAACTGCCGTCCGAATCTCCTGTCACCCCCGACCTGTGTACGCCCAGTGAGGGATTCTCGGGCCGTGTCGATCGGCCTCTTGCGCCGACCTTCACCTCCAGCACTTGCGCGTAAGACACACTGGGTCATCGAGATGACTTGTCGTATTTGGGGATCCAGGCGAGACAACTCGGTCGGCCGGCCAGTTGGCCGAACTCGGTATGTCCTTCGCGGCACTAATCATGAGGATTTACCCGGAGGATCTGGAAGGCATCACCGTCATCGGGGTCAAGTGCCCATATACCCACGTCCTCGTCTCGACACGTATCGGGGCCACAGGACGTTGAAGTGCCCACAATCAAGTCATCTGTCCATGACCAGTGCACGTCGAAAAAATCGATACCGCTGTCGAAGCAGGTGATGGCCCCGTCCCCGAGCGCGATGACGCAGGCAAACCAAAGGCCGCTCGTAACGGCAGAATAGGCGATGCGATCGCCTTCGGGAGACCGCGTCAGCCCATGTGTCCGACCGGCGACCGCTAAGCGCCTTCGGGTGCCGGTCTCGACATCGACGGTGGTCAGCACGTTTGCGTCCACAGCGGGGGACCCTGTGATGTAGGCCAGCATTCGACTATCGGGTGACCACGCCGCTGGTTCGCCCGGCTCGTTGGGGAGGGCCTCAGTCGTCTTTGTGTCCCCGGTCTCGATGTCGACCACCACGATGCGCGACTCCTCGGAGCCCTGGCCCGACACAAACACGGACAGCGATCTACCGTCGGGGGAGAATCGAGGCGAATCAGTCCAAGTTCCAGTCGCTTCGACGTCAATGAACTGCTCTTCGCCGGAGACCACGTTCACCAAGAACGCGCCACCTTCCCCAAACACCGCCACAGTCTCTCCGTCCGGCGAGATATCGACCCCCAAGTAGTTCAAAGAGACCACAGGACCCTTGACGAGGTCCTCCCCGATGCGGCCGTAGTGGATAGCGCCCTGAGACAACACCACGATCTGGCCCGCCGTCTCGCCAGCTATACCGTCCGTCATGGGGCCCCGTAGGGGCTGCGCATCCGGCTCGATCGGCACCATCACGAGCGGCTCCGAATTCTCGAAGGCCACTGCTACATACCCATCCGCGGCTGCAACTACGTGGAACGGCTCCTGCAAGCCTGAGCCTCCGGCGAGCGTGACGCGAGCAATGATCAGAACTTGTGGATGGTCTTCGGCGAGGTGACGTGAAAGGCGCACCTTCCCGAGGATGATCTGAAAGTCCAAGCAGTTCTGATCAGGGCCGGCGTTGGCGCGCTGGTTCGGGAAGGTACGCCTATGCTCAAGGTAGTCCACGAAGAAGCTGAGTCCAACGAGAACACGACCGGTGGGTCGCTGCTGGATGCCGTCGTCCGCGACGGTGCCCGACAAATGCTCGCGGCGGCGTTGCAGGCCGAGGTCGCCGCCTATATCGAGGCGTGCACCGGCGAGGTCGACCAGGACGGTCACCGCCTGGTGGTGCGTAACGGCTCTCATCAGGGGCGGGAGGTGACCACTGCTGCGGGCGCGGTCCAAGTGAAGGCGCCGCGGGTCAACGACAAGCGCACTGACCCGGTGACCGGGCAGCGCAAGCGGTTCGCCTCAGCGATCTTGCCCGCCTGGGCGCGGAAGTCTCCGCAGGTCGCGGAGGTGTTGCCGTTGCTGTACCTGCACGGCCTGTCTACCTCTGATTTCGGGCCGGCTCTAGAGCAGTTCCTCGGGTCGGCGGCAGGCCTGTCGCCAGCCACGATCACCCGGTTGACCAAGGACTGGCAAGAGGAAGCGGCCGCGTTCAACACTCGGTCGTTGGCCGACACGGACTACGTGTACGTCTGGGTTGACGGGATCCACCTGTTGGTCCGCCTTGAGCAGGACAAGGTGTGCCTCCTGGTGATGATCGGCGTGCGCTCTGATGGGACCAAGGAACTGATCGCCCTCGACGACGGGCACCGGGAGTCCACCGAATCGTGGGCAGACCTGCTCCGCAGCTGTAAACGCCGCGGGATGAGCGCACCGGTCTTGGCGGTCGGTGACGGCGCGCTCGGGTTCTGGGCAGCGGTGCGTGAGGTGTTCCCCGACACCGCCGAGCAGCGGTGCTGGTTCCACAAAATCGGCAACGTCCTGAACTGCCTGCCCAAGTCAGCCCAGCCGGATGCGAAGGCCGCGCTGATGCAGATCTGGAACGCCGAGGACAAGGACCACGCAGCCAAGGCTGCGAAGGCGTTCGCGGAGGCGTACGGGGCGAAGTGGCCCAAGGCCGCCGCGAAGATCACCGGTGACCTGGACGTGCTGCTGGCGTTCTATGACTACCCGGCCGAGCATTGGGTCCACCTGCGCACCACGAACCCGATTGAGTCCACCTTCGCGACCGTCCGGTTACGGCAGCGCGTCACCAAAGGACCCGGTTCCCGTGCGGCCGGTGCGGCAATGGCTTTCAAGCTCATCGAGTCCGCCGAGCGCCGGTGGCGAGCAGTCAACGCACCCCACCTCGTCGCTCTCGTCCGGGCCGGCGCCACCTTCAACAAGGGCGTCCTGGTCGAACGACCACCAACCGAATCCGGAGGTAATCAGCAAGTCGCGTGACACGCCGATCCACAGGTCTTGACTATTGCTCCGCTCGCGGTCCTGGACGCTGAGAGCGGGGTTGCGGTCGCCACCATATCCACCTGGCCGGACGCATTGTAGCGGGCTCTGGTCACGGTGACCACAGTCGGATACGGAGACCTGTATCCAGTCACGGCCGAGGGACGGATGTTCGCCTTTGCCCTCATGCTTTGCGGCATAGCCCGGCTGGGTAGCGTGATCGCCTGTCGTCGTGGCTGCTGGAGAAAGTTGCCGAGACCACTGAACGCTCACAAGCTGCGACTGCACGCGATCTCGCTGCACTGACCGAGTCGATCACCGAACTCAGGGACGAGATCAAACAGCTGAGGAAGGCGCAGACGTAGCACCTGGTTCGGCTATGGCCCGGACCACAGTGTCTGCGAAGACCTGCATCTCGCCCGGTTCATAGCGCTGCCGGGGCCAGAAGAATCCGCGTAAGCCATCGCCCTTAGTCCGCGGAATCACGTGAACATGCAGGTGGGCGACCGATTGGCTCACAGTGTTGTTCATCGCGACAAACGAACCTTGAGCACCCAGCCCCGAAACAACGGCGCTCGCCACACGCTGGACAGCACCGAAAAGCGGCGACACCAACGCAGCGGGCAATTCAGTAAGGGTGCTGACATGACTCTGGGGGACCACGAGAACGTGCCCCTTGAAGACTGGTCGCGTGTCCAGGAACGCCACCACATGTTGCGTCCGCAGAACCACCGCCGAAGGTTGGTCACCGACGACGATCGAACAGAACAGGCATTCGCTCATGTGGTCATCCTCGCGCCACGACAGAAGTTTTAGGTCAAGTCCAGGCATAGAATTAGCAAAGGAGAGGACGGTTCTGTAAAGATCTGGCAATTGGACGACACAGAGATGAGTCTGCCGCGGCTGCTTCTGGTGGCGCCGGGTCTGGTCTCGCCGTGCTATCGGTGTTGGCCGTATTCGTGCTCGTGATCATTGGCTTCGCGGTCAGAGGGGTTTTGGGCAGCGCGGATGCAGATGATGGAAATGCGGAGGTTGGTGCGTCCGGCGTTTCGCAAGAGGCTGAGAGCACTTCGGGGGTACCAGATATGGGCGAAAGCCAAGATGGGGGCTCGACGACATCCAATGACGCAGTCCCCACTGACCCAGAGTCCGATGACCCGGAGTCCGATGACCCAGATTCTGATGACCAGGTCTCCGATGACGCCGTGGATGCGTCAGCGGAAGGTGACTCAACGAGCGATGAGCGCAAGGTCTTGCAACAGTGCCAAGAAGAGCTAGCCGCAGGCGATTACTGGGCTGCGGCGACGGCGGAGTCGGCGGCGAACTGGAAACAGCACTACACAGCGTCCGTTCGCTACAACGCGGGAGATTTCGCTGGATCAAGCTGAGTCAGAATTTGCGGAGTCCAAGGCCGCAGGCGATGGCGACGTGGAGGCCGTGACGTCCGCCGGGGAGGCGCATGAGGCGGCTCAAGGGGCTTGTGCGGAGTTGTCCTCGGATGACGTTTCTGATGAGTTGCAGAAGGCGACGCAGCAGTGCGGCGAGCGCGCTGCGGCACTCGACGCACTCGTTGCCACGGGCACGGAGGTTAACTCGGACTGGGCCATGCATCGAGAGATGATGCGCACCAAGGACGAGGCGGACCCGCAGGCCTACCGAGACCGTTGGCAATCGATGGTGCAGGCGGCCCCAGACAACATGAAGCCCTACGAAGACGACGCCGAGCGCTACGAGGCGGCTCCAACCTGCCCCTCGGCATAGAAGAGGCTTAGGCCTCGCTCTTGGGTCGTCCCTCGCGCCACTTCCGCTCGAACGGTAGCCGCCACGTAAAGGGTGCGATCAATTGGTGGACCTGGTTGGGCCCCCACGACCCTTCCTCATACGGCCGCACCACGGGTGGTGACTCGAGAAGTTCGGTAGAGATCTCCCAGAGCCGCTCGATCCCCTCGGCAGTGGTAAAAAGCGTGCGGTCACCACGGGCCGCGTCATAGATGAGTCGCTCATACGCCTCAAGGATCGAGCCAGACCAGTCGGTCTCCTGCATCGAGAACTGCATCGAGAGCTTGTCCAACTTCATGCCGGGGCCTGGCCGTTTGCCGTAGAAGGACAGCGACATGCGCGTTCGGTCCGCGAGGTCGAACGTCAGGTGGTCCGGGCCACGATCACCGATACCCGAATCGGAGGGAAACATTGACTTCGGGGGCTCGCGGAAGGCAATCGAAATGATCCGGGCACCCTGGCCCAACTTCTTGCCCGTGCGCAAATAGAAGGGAATCCCGACCCAGCGCCAGTTGTCGATATAGCACTTGAGCGCAATGAACGTCTCGGTATCAGACTCTGGGTCAACCCCTTCTGCCTCTCGATATCCAGAGTACTGGCCCCGCACCACATCTTCTGGCTGGACGGGCAACATCGATCGGAAGACCTTGTTCTTCTCCTCGCTGATCGCCTGCGGCTCAAGGGCAGTCGGCGGCTCCATCGCGGTAAAGGCCAGGATCTGAAAGAGATGAGTGACGACCATATCCCGATAGGTACCGGTGCCTTCGAAGAAAGCGGCACGGGTCTCTAAGCCTAGAGTCTCCGGCACGTCGATCTGGATGTGGTCAATGTGGTTGCGATGCCAGATGGGTTCGAACAAGCCGTTCGCGAAGCGAAATGCCAAAATATTCTGGGCGGCCTCCTTGCCGAGGAAGTGATCGATTCGGAAGATCTGTTCCTCCTCGAAGACCTCGTGCAGTCGGCCATTCAAAATTTTGGCGGATTCCAGATCGGTGCCAAACGGCTTTTCCATGATGATGCGGCTTCGCTCCACCAGATCTGCTTCATGCAGGAGCTTGACCACCTCCAGCGCAGCCTTGGGCGGAACCGAGAGGTAGTGAAGTCGCCGTGGATTGTCGCCCTCCAGCTCTTTTTCGGCCTTCTTCACGGCTTTGCCGAGGGCAGCCGGACCAGCTGAGCCGGACACGAAATCGACATGCTTCAGGAAGTCGGTCAGTACCTCTGTTTCGGTGTCGCGAGTGTTGTACTTTTCGCACGCCGCTTTGACGAACTTGCGGAACTGATCCGGACTGTGATCATCCAGCGACGTGCCAACGACCCTGAGATCTTCGAGCAATTTGGCTTGGTAAAGGTGCAGTAATCCAGGGAGGAGCTTGCGTTGAGCGAGGTCTCCGGTCGCGCCGAAGAGGACGATCGTGGTTGCGGCTGTCATGCGCCCACCCTGCCACGGCTGGGGGCACCCGCGCACTAGGAGAGGTGAAGTTTGTCCAGCATGAAGGCCATCTCGAACGCCGTGTCTTGCCACGCGCTGTAGCGTCCCGTCTTCCCTCCGTGCCCTGCCACCATTTCGGTCTTTAGCAGAAGAGGCCGCTGAACCGGGTCATTGGTGGCCACTTCGCGCAACCGGGCGATCCATTTGGCCGGTTCGACGTAGAACACGCGGGTGTCATTGAGTCCTGTCGTTGCCAGGATGGCGGGATATCGGGTGGCGGCAACGTTCTCATACGGGGTGTACCCACGCATGAGGGCATACACCTCGGGGTCATGCAACGGATCGCCCCACTCTTCCCACTCGACCACGGTCAGCGGAAGCGAGGGATCCAAGATGGTGGTCAAAGCATCGACGAAGGGCACCGCCGCATGGGCGACAGCGAAGCGTTCAGGCGCCAAATTGAGAGCCGCACCGATAAGTAATCCACCTGCGGAGCCGCCCTCGGCAGCAAGCCTGACCCCGTCGACCCAGCCGCTGGAGACCAAGTGGTCGGCACAGGCGATGAAGTCCGTGAAGGTGTTGGTCTTATGTTCCATACGGCCGTTCTCATACCACCCTCGGCCCAGTTCCCCGCCGCCACGGACGTGCGCGACTGCATACACCACACCGCGATCGAGGTAGGACAATCGTGAAACAGAGAACCAAGGGTCGATGCTGATCTCGTAGGCCCCATAGCCATAGAGCAGGCCCGGCGCAGTGCCGTCTGGGACGATGTCGGCTCGTGCCACCAGCGAAATGGGCACCATTGTCCCGTCGGGTGCGGGGGCCCACACGCGATGTTGCCGATAGTTCGACGCTTCGTATGCGCCGGGCACGACCTGCTGCTTGAGCAGAGTCAAGGAACCCGTCGTTGCCTCTACATCAAAGACGGCGCGCGGGGTGACCATCGACTCGATCTGCACCTGGAGGGTGGTGGTCCGGTATTCGGGATTGGAACCGACTTCGATGGTGTAGAGCGGCTCCTCGACCGGGATAGTGAAGCGCGCCTCGGCAATCGGCAAATGATCCTCATCCAGCGCGAAAACCTCTACTTCGCTCTGACCCTCACGGCGCAGCGAAAGCGCGAGGAATGTGTCAAAGGCATCAACTCCACACAAGCGCACGCCTTGTTGGCCTTCAATCACCGGCCACCACTGCCCAGCGCTCACCGCGCCGATTGGCGCCCAAGCCAAGCCAAAATCGCGGTGGCCGCGGTTGTGCACAATCCACAGCCGATCGCCAGCAGGTTCGACCTCGTACTCGACACCTTCTTCGCGGGGAGCGACAACGAAGAAGTCCGACGTCGGGCTTGCTGAGTCCACCATCCACGCTTCGGAAGTGTTCTTGCTGCCCAGGCTCACGATGACCCACCGGTCATCACGTGAAGTGCTCAGACCCATCCAGAAACGCTCATCCGGCTCGGCGAACACCAGAACATCCTGGGTTGCCGGGGTGCCCACCTCGTGACGCCATACCTCGTGCGGACGCCAGGATTCGTCCACGCGCGTATAGAAGAGGTAGTCCCCCGCGGCGCTCCACGCCACCCCATAACCAATTCCCTGGACAGCGTCATCAATGATCCTTGCCGTGGTGAGATCTTTGATGCGTAGGTCGAAGCGCTCGTCGCCGGTGGCGTCCACTGCATAGGCCAATCGATCACCGGCAGGGGTGATGTCGAAAGCGCCGAGAGAGAAGAACTCTTGATCAGCAGCCTCCACGTTGGCGTCCAACAAGACGTGCTCTCCGGTGGGGGCGATGTCCGCCTCGCCAAGGTCGGGCCGCTGCCCCTGGTCCGTGACGGCTACGCGGGCGTACTGCGGGTACTGCTCCCCCTCAATCGTTCGCGTGTAGTACCACCATGGACCGCTGCGAACCGGCACCGAGAGATCGGTCTCTTGGGTGTGCCGCTTAATCTCCTCGAAAATCTCGGTACGCAAGTCATGGAGGTGGGCAGTCATGGCTTCGGTATAGGCGTTTTCGGCCTCCAGGTGAGCCAGCAGTGCCGGGTCGGCTTTGGCGCGCATCCACTCATAGGGATCTTCGACGGTCTCTGCGTGATGCGTGCGCTCGTGCTTCACGCGCGCTGCGATTGGGGCAGGCAGAGTGTCTGGGTCGCTCACACTCCCACGCTACGTCACCGCAGCCGATCCCAGCAGCGCCTTGAGGTCGCCGAAGAGTTCAGGGGAGGCCGTCACACGCAACGCGCCTTCCAGCTGCATCACTACGGATCGCCCGGGTTGGGTCAGCTTCACATGGACATCGGTGGCACCTGGATGCTCACGCAGCACCTCCTTCAGACTGTGCGCGAGCGTGTCGGTCGCTCGACCCAACGGCATTGTGACGACAATCGGCCCCCGAGGGCCGGTCTTGATGTCCGGAAGGGTGAGGTCCTGGGCGATCACTTCGATCCCGTCCTCGCCTTTCTTCAATTTGCCTCGGACGACGCACACGGTGTCCTCTGCCAGCATGGTCGAGACAGTCATGTAGGTCTTGGGCCAAAAGACGACTTCAACCGACCCCAGCATGTCTTCGATGAGCACCCTGGCATAGGGGTCGCCGTTCTTCGTTCGTTTCAGCGTCAGGCCAGTAATGAGGCCCGCCAGCGTCACGAAGTCCCCGTCCGTCGGACCGTCTTCGAGGGCGAGGTGAGAAATCGAGCCTTGCGCGTGCTGCGCGAGAATGTGCTCGATGCCGTTCAGCGGATGGTCCGAGACATAGAGCCCGAGCATTTCCCGCTCGAACGCCAGCAGCACCTGCTTGTCCCACTCGCCACGGGGGATTGGCGGCAGTGTCACTAATTGCAGGCCATCATCCTGCCCGTCGCTCATCCCGCCGAAGAGGGAGTCTTGACCGATGGCTTCCTGCTTCTTCTCCTCCGCCAGCGCCTCGACATACCGCTCGTGAATACTGACCAAGCCCTGTCGGGAGTGGCCCAGGGAGTCGAATGAACCCGACTTGATCAGCGACTCGATCGTTCGTCGGTTGCACACTACCGAGGGCGACTTGCGTAGGAAGTCTTCAAAGGAAGCGAAAGGGCCCTTCTCGTGTCGGGCTTGATAGACCGCATCAACCACGTTGCGGCCCACGTTGCGAATCGCCGCGAGCCCGAAGCGGATGTCAGCACCCACCGCGGCAAAATTCGAGATCGACTCGTTGACATCTGGGGGCAGCACCTCGATACCCATCCGTCGACATTCCCCAAGGTAGATGGCCGTCTTGTCCTTATCGTCGCGCACGCTGGTCAGGAGCGCAGCCATGTATTCGGCCGGATAGTTGGCCTTCAGATAGGCCGTCCAATAGGACACGAGCCCGTACGCGGCAGAGTGCGCCTTGTTGAACGCGTAGTCCGAGAAGGGCACAAGCACATCCCACAGCGCCTTGACCGACGCAGGCGAAAAGCCGTTGTCGAGCATCCCTTGCTCGAAGCCGACATACTCCGCATCCAGGACTTCGCGCTTCTTCTTGCCCATAGCTCGGCGGAGGAGGTCAGCCTTGCCGAGGGTATAGCCAGCAAGTTTCTGGGCGATCTCCATGACTTGCTCTTGATAGACGATCAAGCCGTAGGTCGTGCCGAGAATCGATTCCAGAGCTTGCGCCAACTCCGAGTGCGGGTAACTGACCTCCTGCCTCCCGTTTTTGCGCAACGCGTAGTTGGTGTGGCTGTTGGCCCCCATGGGGCCAGGGCGATAGAGAGCGCCTACCGCGGAGATGTCCTCGAAGTTGTCCGGTTGCATCAAGCGCAGCAACTGCCGCATCGGTCCGCCATCGAACTGGAAGACGCCGAGTGTGTCGCCAGCCGACAGCAGCGCGTAGGTGGCCGGGTCCGTCAAATCCTTGGACAACACATCAAGATCGACCTCTTGCGAACGGTTCATCTGCACGTTGGCAATGGCATCGTCCAACACGGTCAGGTTGCGCAGACCCAGGAAGTCCATCTTGACCAAGCCGAGCGTTTCACAGGTCGGATAGTCAAACTGAGTGATGATGGCGCCATCGGCCTCTCGGCGCATGATCGGGATGATGTCGATCAGCGGTTCGCTAGACATGATGACGCCGGCCGCATGCACCCCCCACTGGCGTTTGAGACCTTCGAGTCCTTGCGCCGTCTCGAAGACCTGGGCTGCTTCGGAGTCCTGGCTTAACAACTCCCGGAAGTCCCCGGCCTCGCCATAGCGCTTGTGCTCGGTGTCGTAAATCCCGGACAGCGGAATGTCCTTGCCCATCACCGAAGGAGGCATGGCCTTGGTCAGCCGCTCCCCCATGGAGAACGGAAAGCCCATGACCCGGGCAGAGTCCTTCAGCGCGGCCTTGGCCTTCAACGTGCCGTACGTCACGATCATCGCCACCCGGTCATCGCCATATTTGTCGGAGACGTAGCGGATCACCTCGCCGCGACGTCGATCATCGAAGTCGACGTCGAAGTCGGGCATCGACATTCGTTCTGGATTCAGGAAGCGTTCAAAGATCAGTCCGTGCGGAATGGGGTCCAAGTCGGTGATGCCCATGGCGTAGGCGCACATGGACCCGGCACCTGAACCTCGACCGGGGCCGACCCGGATTCTGTTGTTCTTCGCCCAGTTGATGAAGTCGGCCACCACGAGGAAGTAGCCGGCGTACCCCTTGTCGACGATGACCTGCGTCTCGTATCGCGCCTGCTTGCTCGCATACTCCGGCACGCCGGCCGGGAAGCGCCGATGCAAGCCTGCCTCGACTTCTTTGATGAACCAGCTCGTCTCGTCCTCACCTTCGGGGCAAGGAAAACGAGGCATGAACCGCCCTTCACCCTCGGTGAAGGAGACGTTGCAGCGCTCGGCAATCTCGAGCGTGTTGTCGCAGGCTTGTGGCAACTCACGCCAGGTATGCCG
Organism: Actinomycetales bacterium; assembly: GCA_038232855.1. Classification (GTDB taxonomy): domain Bacteria; phylum Actinomycetota; class Actinomycetes; order Actinomycetales; family Dermatophilaceae; genus Ornithinicoccus. The sequence goes on along the minus strand of JBBSNC010000012.1, from coordinate 7,241 downwards.
CATCTGCGCGGCGGTCTTCAGATAGAACGAGTCCCCATCGAACTTGAAGCGATTCGGGTCCTGCATTGTTGAACCGGATTGAACGCATAGCAGGGCAGCGTGGGCCTTGGCGTCCTCGCGCCGGGTGTAGTGCAGATCATTCGTGGCCACCAGCGGCAATCCGAGGTCCTTGGCCAGAGCGAGCAAATCGGCATGGACCCGACGCTCCACATCAATCTCATGGTCCATGAGTTCGCAGTAGTAATTCTCCACGCCGAAGATGTCTCGGAAGTCGGCCGCTGCCTGGCGTGCCCGGTCGTATTGGCCCAGCCGCAGGCGGGTCTGGATCTCTCCGGAGGCGCACCCAGTCGTGGCGATCAGACCACCGTTGTAGCTGGACAGCAGCTCTCGATCCATCCGGGGCTTGAAGTAGTACCCCTGCATCGAAGCGAGCGAGGACAGTCGGAAGAGGTTGTGCAGGCCGTTGTTGTTGCCGGCCAGCAGCGTCATGTGTGTGTAGGCTCCACCGCCGGAAACATCGTCTCGACCGCCATCGCCCCATTTGACCCGAGTCTTGTCGCTGCGGTGCGTGCCCGGAGTGACGTATGCCTCCACCCCGATGATCGGCTTCACCCCGTGCCGACGACCCGCAGCCCAAAACTCGTGTGCCCCGAAGACGTACCCGTGATCGGTCGTGGCGATCGCAGGCATCCCCAACTCAGCGGCGGTGGCAAACATCTGCTCGATCCGCGCCGCGCCGTCGAGCATGGAGTATTCGGTGTGGTTGTGCAGATGGACGAAGTTCTGCTGGGGGCTGGGCGCTGCTGACATCGCTTTGATCTTAGGACGCCAAGGCGACACACCACAGCCGCCACTTCGCAGAGTCTCTCAGCGGGTGATCCGCTCCAAGGCTTCGCTGAGGTCCTCGGGGTAGCTACTGTCGAAGAAAACGCGCTCGCCGCTGCCAGGATGCACAAATCCGAGTCGAGTTGCGTGTAGCCATTGGCGCTGCAAACCCAAGGATCTGGCCAATGCCGGATCGGCCCCATAGGTGAAGTCACCGCAGCACGGATGCCGCAAAGCCGAGAAGTGCACCCGGATTTGATGGGTCCGTCCAGTCTCGAGATGAACCTTCATCAAACTGGCGCTGCGATGTGCCTCCAGCAGCTCATAGTGGGTAATGCTGGGCCGTCCGGCGGTCATCACGGCGAACCGGTAGTCATGGCCTGGATGGCGCCCGATCGGAGCATCGATCGTGCCCTCATACGGGTCAGGAAGTCCTTGGACGAGAGCGTGATAAGTCTTGTCCACCTCCCGATCGCGGAAGGCCTGCTTGAGCACCGTGTAGGCGCGTTCAGACTTCGCGACCACCATCAAGCCGCTGGTCCCCACGTCCAGTCGTTGCACGATGCCTTGCCGCTCTGAGGCACCAGAAGTCGAGATGCGGTACCCAGCGGCCGCCAATCCGGAGACCACGTTTGGCCCGTGCCATCCCACACTAGGGTGGGCCGCCACGTACGCGGGCTTATCGACGACCACGATCTCTGCGTCGTCGTGCACGATCCGCATGCCCGCGACTGGCTCGGGCACGACCGCCAATTCGGCAGGTGTCGGCGAAGCGCTGAGTTCTACTTCCATCAGGTCGCCGGCCTGCACCCGGTCGGACTTCTCGGCGACCGAGCCACCCAACAGCACCTTCCCGCCGGCTGCGAGGCCTGCCGCTCGGCTGCGAGAAATGCCAAGGATGCGGGCCATCGCCGCGTCAAGACGCTCCCCCTCCAAACCGTCGGGAACCTGAACGGTCTTCCAGTCACGCCGGCTCACGACAGCGGCGCTTCGTGCTGATGGTCCTGCTGTGCAGGCGCACCGTCGGCTGAGTGACCGCGCAACACCATCAGGATGATCAAGACTGCTGCGGACGTGATACCAATGTCCGCGACATTGAAAACGGGGAAATTCGGTAAAGCAAGGAAGTCGACCACATGCCCCTGCCCGAAGCCTGGCTCGCGCGCCAGACGATCGACCAAGTTGCCACCAGCTCCACCGATGAGCAGACCCAACGCCAGAGCCCACCAGCCGCTGCCCAAGCGCCGCGCATTCCACAACAACATCACAATGACCACGGATGCGAGGATCGTAAAGATCCACGTGCTGCCGGTCCCCAGTGAAAACGCGGCCCCGGAGTTGAACACGAGCCGCAGTTGCAACAACTCACCGACAACGGACACTGGCGCGCGATCAGTCAACGCACTCGCGGCCCATTGCTTGCTGGCTTGGTCGAGCGCGATCCACCCTCCTGCGATCACCACCACCCAGGCGAAGTTGCTTCTGTGGGCGCGAGCAGGCTCCTGCGTCTTCAGCGCCGTTCCTGGCGTCGCTTGCACGTCACACACAACGTGGCACGCGGAAAGGCCTGCAACCGCTGTTTGCCGATTGCTTCGCCACACGACTCGCACACCCCATAGCCGCCCTCGTCGATGCGCTCAATCGCGTGTTGATTCTGTTGCAGCAGCGCACGGGCATTATTGGCCAAGGACAACTCATGCTCACGCTCCCAGGTAGCTGCCCCGGCGTCTGCCTGATCATCGCCAGAACCCTCACCGGAGTCCTGCATCAGGGCAACGATGTCATGTTGCACCTCGGCGAGTTCCCGGGTCAGAACGTCGTTGCCTTGCATCAGTTCGGCGCGCACGTGCGCCAACTCTTCCTCGGTCCAGGGCTCTTCTTCCTCCAGCACGGGAACGTCGGCCGCTTCGTCTGCGGATGAGGAGACCGTATCCTGGGTCTTGGCTGAGGACTCACTACTCACGGCGACCTCCTCTGATCAAGGCGTTGCAGACGCAACGCGGCTGAGCGGGCAGGATAGATGAGTTCTCTGCGCGGCGCCATGGCAGGGTTCCAGGTTGCCTAACGATCGTCCTCGCCTAGCTTGTCCAACTGCTCTGAGAGCATCGCGCGGAAACGTGTCCGTGCATCCTTCTCGCGCCCCGTCAGGTCATCGATCGAGGTAGAGAGTTTGCTTTCCTGCGCGTTGAGATCACTCAAGACGTTAGCGCGGCGCTTCTCCGCCTCCCCCACCATCTGATCGCGGGTGTCCTGCGCTTCACGTAAGAGGGTGTCGTGCGCGCTTTGACCCTCTTGCACCAGCCGGTCGTGCGTGGCCTGCCCGTCGCTGATGAGTTGATCATGCATCTGCTGACCGGTCTCAACCAGTTCATGATGCTGTTTGCGTCCGGTTTCGACCAGTTCGTCGTGCGCCCGCTGACCTTCTGCCACGAGTTCATTGTGTTGCCGCTGACCTGACTCGATGAGGTCGTCGTGGCTGCGCTGCCCCGACTCCAGCAGTTCGTGGCTGGCTTCGTCGGCCTCCCTCGTGGTCTGCTCGCGATACGCGGTCGCCTCGGCTACCAAGCGCTCCTTCGTTGCCTCGCCCTCTGCGACGTGCTGATCATGCAGGCGTTGCGCCAGAGAAATGATGGCCGTCGGATTCTCTGCGGACGATGCCATCGGCGCCGCTTGTTCGGCGCCTTGTATGGCCTCCTGCTGGGACTGTGCCTTCCGCTCGCGGGCTTGCGCTTCTGCCGCCTCGGCCTCAGCGCGCGCTTCGTCGATCCGCTGTTGCAACTGGAGCAGATCACCATCAAGACGCTCGCGGGACTTCTCGTGGCTCTCACCCAGCGACTCTTCGGCCTGTTGAATTTCAAGCCGCGCCTGCTCGACCCGAGCATCGGCATCGGCATTCGCCTGCTCGGCCTGAGTGCGCGCTGCCTCAACGCGCTGGTTCAAACTGTCCAACTCGGCGACCAACTCATCACGCTCGCGGCGGATCCGCGCCACGTCTTCGCTATCCCCCTGCAGGTCTTCTTGATCATCGCTCGGCGCAACAAAAGCCGCGGTCCTCACGGTGTCCAGTCCCTGTCCAGAGCGACAGTCCTTCAGGTCGCTCTCCAACGTGGCGCGCACGGCGTTAAGTCGGCGCAACTCGACGACAACCTCGTCGAGAAAGTCATCGACCTGCGTCTCGTCGTACCCGCGACGTAGATGGGTCGATGTAAAACTCTTCTTAATGACGTCCTCAGGGGACAACGCCATAGTTCACCTCAATCACCTGGTCGAGGGCGGTCCTCGCCTCGACATCCTTCGCGGTCGTGGATCACCCTAGCCGACACGCACCACAGACCATGACTCTGTCCGGCCGCGCTAGAAGGGGATGCCCCGAACGAGGAACCTGGCGATGCTGACACCGATGATCAGGACGAGAAATGCCAGGTCCAGGGCCACACCACCCAAACGCAACGGTGGTATGAAGCGGCGCAGGGCACGCAGCGGAGGATCGGTCAGGCTGTAGATGACTTCCGCGATTACCAGCACGATTCCGCTGGGGCTCCAGTCGCGGGAGAAGACCTGAACCCAGTCGAAGATGAGCCGCCCGATGAGGACGATGAAGTAGAGATAGAGGACAAAACCGAGAGCGCTACTGACCATGAGGTCAGTGTCTCAACTCTGGTTGAACAAACCCTGCTGGGCTCGTCCTGCCTCGGCAGCGCCCTCGACCTCGACATGGGCGGGAGAAAGAAGGAAGACTTTGCTCGTGACCCGCTCGATCGACCCGTGCAACCCGAAAGCCAGGCCGGCAGCGAAGTCAACGAGGCGCTTCGCGTCGCCATCATCCATCTCAGTGAGGTTCATGATCACGGGAGTTCCCATGCGAAACGACTCACCAATGTTTTTGGCCTCGTTATAGGTGCGGGGGTGAATGGTCGTGATGCGGTTCATCTCGCCTGCCTCCGGCTCTTGAACGACCCGAGCGACCGGAGTCCGTCGGGGGAAGGGGGTTACCTCGGCGTCGCGCGTCGAAGCGCCGCGGACCGGGTGCGTCCCGTCGGCGGCGTTAGATCGAGACACGGCGGTCGAGCCGGAGGCACGCTCACCAGCGTCGCGATCATCTCCGTCGTCGTAGTCGTATCGACCGTCAACCTCGGCCAGGCCAAGCCATTCCATGGTCGTTCGCAGTGCCCCAGCCATGTCAACGTGCTCCTTGATACGTGTGAAAGCCGCCAAGTCGGTGGCCGTTCGGTCGATCCAGACGTTACCGCTGAGGCGGACGCGAACCGAGGATTGCGCTCCCGACACGCAGGTGTGTCGCCCCGGCCGCGATCGCTGATTCCAGATCACCGCTCATTCCGGCCGAGATCCACCCGGCCTGCTCGTGCTCACCCCGAAGTTGGGCGGCACACTGCGCAAGCCGCTGAAAGCACCCCGCTAGCTCATGGGCGCTGAGGCCCGATGGAGCCAGAGCCATGACCCCCCGCAGTTGCAACGAGGAGTACGGGGCGACGGCAGCAGCTACCTCCAGAACCCCCGCGGGGGCAACTCCCCCACGTTTGGTATCGCCGGCTTCGGCCAGGTCTACCTGAATGGTGACCTGCAGGGCAGCGGTCCGTTCGCCGTCGTCTTGGGCACTTCCGGCCGCCCTGCCCAAGGCGTCGACCAACTTCGACCGATCCAAGGAGTGCACCACGTCGGCATACCGGGCGACTGATCGCGCCTTCTTGGTTTGCACTTGTCCGATGATGTGAACCGCCGGCATCGCGGCCTCGCCCACGGCTGCGCGAAGGTCGACCACCTTCTGTCGAGCCTCTTGGTCTCGGCTTTCGCCGATGTCGCGAACACCCAGCTGCACCAGGGCAGCCGCGTCTGTGTCCGGAAAGTACTTCGTCACCACGATCAGGGTGATTTCTTCTCGTCGTCGCCCAGCCCTCACACAAGCCGCGGCAATTCGCTGCTCCACGACCTCCAATCGCTGCCTCAGTTCGCGGGTGCGCGCGGGATCGGGATCGGCCGGGGGATGGTTCGCTTCGCTCATTGGTCGAGGAGTTCGGTGAGCCTGACAACGCCGGCAAATCTGCCGGTATCCCGATCCTGGCGATGGGAGTACAAGTCGGCAGATTCCCGGGTGCACCCTGGTAGCCACCTCACCGTGACGCCCTCGGCGCACAGTTGCGCCACCACACCAGCGGCTACATCGATGGCTGGCGTCCCGACCCAGGAGACGGCGTGACAGGCTGGGAATCTCTGCGATGCGGTATCCCGCATGTGCTCGGGCACTTCGTAACAACGGCCACAGATCGAGGGACCGACGATGGCCTCCAGGCTCAACGCGCCTCGATCGCGGAGCTCGTCGATACATCGTGAGACCACGCCATCGATCATTCCAGCCCTGCCGGCGTGGACCGCAGCCACCCAGCCGGCTGCTCGGTCTACGAGCAACACCGGGGTGCAATCGGCGACCAAGACGGCGAGCGCGACCTGCGGATCTGAACTGATGATGGCGTCGCACCGAGGGGGATCCGCAGACGACTCAGCGTCAACGACGCTGACCTGCGTGCCGTGCTGTTGAGCCATGTACTTCACAGATCCCGGCTCGAGTTCGAACTCGCGGGCCATGATGGACCGATTGCGCTGCATGGCGTCAGCCGCATCACCGGCCCGACTACCAAGGTTCAACTCGGCCAGAGCGCCCACGCTGTGACCGCCGAAGCGATCTGTGATGGCCCACTGCACTCCGTAGCGAGGAATCGGCTCCGATGTGCCCGGGGCCGCGTTCCGTTCATGCCAGCGGAACACTAATGCGGCTCACTTCAGGAAATCTGGCACGTCCAGGTCCTCGGCGTCCTGGTAGGTCACCGTGCGCGGGGGCTGCTGCGCGGGCCGAGGGTTTGCCTCAGCAGCCGGCCGCTGCTGCTCTCGCCCATCTGTCCCTGCGGTCGAGCCCTCGGGCCCTGGAGCCGGAGTTCGGGCCGCAGATGCTTCGGGACGCTGCGCCTTAGCTTCCTCAGCGGCGTTAGGGCGCCCACCGCCGCCAGCCTGGACTTGGCCCAGCGCCCGGTCGTCGCTGCGCTGGATCGGCGCACCGCCGTCGAAGCCGGCCGCAATGACGGTCACCCTGACCTCATCGCCCAGCGAGTCGTCGATGACGGCGCCGAAGATGATGTTGGCATCCGGGTGGGCCGCTTCTTGCACCAGTCGGGCCGCCTCGTTGATCTCGAACAGTCCCAGGTCCGAGCCGCCCTGCACGGACAGTAAGACGCCGTGAGCTCCTTCAACGCTCGCTTCGAGCAGCGGCGAGGAGATCGCGAGTTCAGCAGCCTGCACGGCGCGATCTTCACCCCGGGCCGAGCCGATGCCCATCAAAGCCGAACCTGCGCCCTGCATGACTGACTTCACGTCAGCAAAGTCCAGGTTGATCAACCCAGGGGTCG
>JBBSNC010000011.1:0-22636 GCA_038232855.1 Actinomycetales bacterium | reverse complement strand
CACGATCCCCTTCATCGGGCCGGCTCAGAGACTGGTTGCTGAGACGTCAGGTCGGACTCTGTGTGGGCTTCGTCGTCGGACTCGTGGTCGGCGACATGGCCTTCGCTGCGGCGCAACTCATCCTCTCCGTCAGCCTCCGAAGCGGCCTCAACCGGCTGCTGTTGCGGCTCAGGCGTGGGAGCGGTGTATGCGGTCTCAACCGTGCCGTCGGCGCGGCGAGCCGACGGCTGTTGGCACAGATCCTCGAGCTCGACCAGGCTCGGCAGTCCGGCGAAAAGGTCGTCCTCGGGCAGATCGACGCTGACGAGCGACTGGGCCAACTCGAAGTCCTCGGTCGGGTGCACCCGATGTTGAATGTCCATGGGAATGGCGAACCACATACCGTCGGGATCGACTTGTGTCGCGTGCGCCAGCAGAGCCGCATCACGGTCCCCGAAGTAGTCGGCGCAGGGGACGTGCGTATGAATGGCCCGCTCGGGGCGATCACCCATCCGCTCGATCCACTCGGCGAATGGGGACTCCAGCCCTTCGTCCAGCATCGCCTGGTGCAGGTTCTTCAACCGCTCCGGCGAAAACATCGTGTAGTAGACCTTCTGCGGCTGCCACGGCTGCCCAGCGTGCGGGTAGGCCTGCGGATCACCTGCTGCTTGGAAGGCGGACATGCTCACCGTGTGGGTCATCACATGATCCGGATGTGGGTATCCGCCGTTCTCGTCATAGGTGGTGATGACGTGTGGTCGAAAGTCACGGATGACACGCACGAGCGCCTCGGTGGTCACCTCAAGCGGCTCCAGGGCGAAGCACCCCTCGGGCAGCGGCGGCAATGGATCGCCCTCAGGCAACCCCGAGTCGACGAAGCCCAACCACGTGTGCTCGACTCCTAGCGCGGCAGCCGCAGCAGCCATCTCGTTGCGCCGCACCTGCGCGACATCACGAACGATGTCGGGGTTATCGGCGAGTTTGGGATTCAGGATGTCGCCCCGCTCGCCGCCGGTGCACGAGACGACCAGCACCCGGGCGCCATCGGCAACATACTTCGCGGTGGTCGCTGCACCCTTGGATGACTCGTCATCGGGGTGGGCATGGATAGCCATCAGCCTCAGGCCCTGTGCCACCTGTGCTCCTTATGTGCTCGGTACGGGATACTAGCTCTTATCTTCTCATCCATCACACACCCGCACGGCGAGTAGGCCCAGATGAGCACTCCTGCTTCAGCACCGGCGACACCGACGTGCCGTTGGTGGGTAGTCGGGATCCTGGGCGTCACTGCGATGACTTTGATCGCGGTGTGGTTCGGGATCGCTTCCACATCAGGCAAGGTCAACTGGGTCAATAGCGGCTTCGACGTGGTCGCCGATGACCGGGTGGACGTGCGTTTCGATCTACGCCGCGATCCGGATCGGGTTGTCGAATGCGTGCTCGAGGCGCAGGACGAGCGGCACTTCATCATCGGGCGCGTCAATGTTGTCATTGAGCCGACGTCAGCCTCGCCGTCACGGCACGTCCAGCCCGTCCAGACGGCGGGGCCAGCCGTCACCGGCTATGTCGATGACTGTTTCTACGCCGACGCCGACAAGTAGGCGACTGCCTCGGGCCATCGGTGGAATCGTTATCTTTGGCCCGGTCGCCTCTAGTTGATAAACTTCACCCACTGAGGTCCGGGCCCAGCAATGACTTCCCAGATGTGGTCATTCGCCCGGACTTTGCATTTTCCAGACAAGGGAGTGGAGCATCGTGAGCGAGACCGCGAAGGCAACGTCGAGTTTCTTGACTCAAGAGGCCTATGACCGTCTGCAAGGCGAGCTGGCAGATCTGTCCGGGCCTGGGCGCACTGAGATCGCCAAGCGCATCGAGGCCGCCCGCGAAGAGGGTGACCTGAAGGAGAATGGTGGCTACCACGCCGCCAAAGAGGAACAGGGCAAGATGGAAGCCCGCATCCGCCAGCTGCAGCAGATCTTGGACACCGCCAGTGTCGGAGCGACGCCGACCGGTGAGGGCCCTATCGTGCCCGGCACCGTCGTCACCGTCGAGATGTTCGGTGACACCGAGAAGTTCCTGATCGGCAGCCGCGAGATCACGCACGGCGGCGACAGCCTCGACGTCTACAGCGAGCGCTCGCCGTTGGGCGCGGCGATCCTGGATCACCAGGCCGGCGAAACCGTCACCTACGATGCGCCGAACGGGTCCTCCATCGAGGTCAAGATCGTCAGCGCCGAGGCCTACCGGCCCTAAGACCCCCGCGAGCCCTCAGGCCACGCCAGCACCTGCTGCGCCAAAGCCCGTGCGGACTGCGGCCAATCGTTGGCCAGCAACCCGATTGCGCACAGCAGATATGCGGTGTCTACAGATGTGTAGGCCTTGCTCGGCGGGCGCCATCCCCCGCCCACGTCATTGATCACGGACTCCAGCACGCCTGACGCACCGTCGGGGTCGGCATACCTGAGCACGCCACCGGATCCGATTAGCCTGCCCACGTCGGCGAGCGGACGTGGGGGCAAACCTGGCTGACTTGGTCGGCCGTGTCGACGAGCGGCCAGCACAGCGGCCATCCTGGCGATCCGCAACTCCATTGATCGCTCGAGCGCTGTCGTCGCCAGCCGTCCTGGAGCACAGTTGACTTCGGTCGCCCAGGTGGCCATGTCTTCATCGTTGTGATCGTTGAACCCTTCGGCTGCTGCCGCGGCCAGCGCGGTCTGAGCGCTGAACCGCATGCCCAGGTCTGCCTCGACGGTGCGTGCCGCCCAAAGATTGCCGACCACGTCCTTGGCCAGGGTGGCGTCCTCACCCTGGGGGCGAATCACCGAATACACGTCCGTGGTCGCTCCGCCTATGTCGATCACCATCACGTCTGTGTCGCTGACCTCGCTGAGTATCTCGACGCCATCAAGAACGGCGTCCGGAGTCGGCGCTCGCACCGTGGCGACGAAGTCGGGATGGGCCGAGAGGCCTTTGCCGCCGATGACATGGCGTAAGAAGGCGGCCCGAATTGCGGACCTCGCCGAGACCGGCTCCAAGGCACCGATGCGCGGCAGGAGGTTGTCCGCGAGGATCACCTCGGTTCCCGCGCCGACCAATACCTCGTGGCTGCCCCCGCGCGCTTCGATGTTGCCGGCGAGGACGACGGGCACAGCCAGACCTGCCTGCGCCAAGGTCTCTGCGTTGTGCAGCAGAGTGGTCGCATTGCCGCCGTCAGTGCCACCGACCAGCAGCAAAAGGTCGGGGGAGGTAGCCGCCAGTGCCGCGACATCGGCAGGCTGCAAGGCACCGGAACTCACGTGCACCACCGCAGCCCCGGCCGACAACGCCACCATCCGACCGGCCCGGGCAGTGATGTCGCGCTCGAAGCCGACCACGGCCAAACGCAGTCCCCCACCCGCGCTGGAGCAGATCAACACGCGCTCCCGGTCGGTCAATCCAGGGGTATGCCGGGCCCGTTGCGCTACGACATCTCTGACCTCTCGGACGCCATCCCATACGTCGGTCTGCGTTGTGGTGGGGACACTGCGGCGCGCGCGCAACGAGCCGTCGGCGGGGTCAATCAGTGCCGCCTTGGTGAAGGTCGAACCGACGTCGATGCAGAGCAGGCTCAGGCGAAGATCCTCCAGAACGTGACCCCGAGCAGTGTCAGGGTGCCAGCGAGCATGAAGAAGAGCCCAATCAACAGTTTGCGCGTAGAAGCACGCACGAGTTCTGCTCGTTCCTCCACACCGAAACCTTGGGCGCTTCCGACATCAGTGGTGCCCGGAGGGCCGCCGAAACCCCCCTTGTCGGCTGCACCGCCTCGCAGCACCCGTCGCTCGGATCGCCCGACAACGTACATCATCAGCCCCAGCAGGATGACGAGGATTGGCGAGCCGAATCTCGTCACCCACTCCGATGACGACCACGGCTCGACGGTGGCCTCTCCTGCCATCTCCAATAGGTTCATGGGAGCACGGTACCCGCCGACTGTTGGACCCACTCGCACCAATGCCACGCAGCCTCAGCACTCGATGGCGCGTGAGGTGGGTGGTCCCGCGGAATGGTCACAAGGGCGACTGTGTTTGTGATGATGTGAGCCTCTTTCGATCTACCCCGCCCGCCGGTCGCGACACTGCGTTACCCACCATCCCGAGCACCCATGAGGTGCTCGATGCTCCCCTGCAGGGACCATGGGACGAGGGATCGGAGGTCCTCTACCTTGCGATGGGCTGTTTCTGGGGTACTGAGCGGATGTTCTGGAACCAACCGGGGGTCATCAGCACGGCTGTGGGCTACATGGGCGGAAGCACACCCAATCCCTCCTACCGCGATGTGTGCACCGGCACGAGCGGTCACACTGAATCTGCACAAGTGGTCTATGACCCTGCGGTGATCACCCCAGAGCAACTCTTCAAGGTGTTCTGGGAAAACCACGACCCCACGACCAAGAACAGGCAGGGGAACGACAAGGGCACGCAGTACCGATCAGCCATCTACTGGACGACTCCGGTCCAGGAGAAAGCGGCGCGAGCGACCAGCGAGGCCTTTCAGCAGGTCCTGACGGAGCATGGCCATGGGGCCATCTCCACCGAGATGTTGCCAGCCGAGTCAGCGGGCGCCTTCTTTTATGCCGAAGCCGAGCACCAGCAGTATTTGCACAAGCATCCGGGCGGGTATTGCAACCACGGCCCCACTGGCCTGACCTGCCCGGTGGGCATCGTGCGTCAGGACGAACTCCCCGCGCAGCGCGACATCACCGGCTGAGTGGGTTCGCCGGCCAACGGTGCAATGAGTTAGAAGTTCGGCATCGTCGTGATGTCACTCGGGTCAGGCGCCACGATCGGCTTTCCTTCACCCCAGTTGTCGAACTGCACCGTCGCATTTGCTCCGTCGATATCGAGAGCCATCTGCCGGATGAGGTCGTCCTGGTCGATCCACAGGTCATACATGATCGGCTCAGTGACACCGAGGTCGGGGTCACTCTCGGTCAGATCGCCGAGCGCGTCGGCCACCTCTTGCGGGTCGACTGCCACCTCGAAGTGATCGGTGTTCAGACCGTCGATATCTTCGGTGCCGACGAAGGTGACGCTTTGCGCACCGACGTTCCATTCTTCCATCAGTGAGTTCAGATCGAGACTGTCGGTGTAGTCAGTCGTGCCCATCTCGTTCATCTCTTCTGCTGAGAACTCGAAGTACTTGCCAGCACCCGTGATGCTCGGCAGGCTGACGTAGGCGCTGCCGTCGACATACACAACTTCGACGGAGCCCATCGACGCGATCTGGGTGGAAACCTGCAGCGCCGGCGTTTGGCCGTCCAGGTGCACTTCACCGGTGATATCGAGTTGGTCGGTGTCAGCGGCTAGATCGAGGGCGAAGTCGAAGGAACGCAACACTTCTAGTCCTGGCGAGGAGAGGCGGGCCAGCAATTCATTCACAGTAATGTCGTCCCCAGGGCTCACTTGAGCAACCTTGGCCGTGGACGTCGTCCCCTCTTGTCCCGGCTCGACAACTTGCGCTTCGTCTCCGCAGGCTGTTACGCCCGTGGCGAGGAAGACCGCGACAACTGCCGCCCCTGAGCGGCTCGCGAGTGTTCGTGCCATGATGTTCTCCTGTCCTGTGCGGTGATTCTCAGCCTGAGGCAAGACCCTGGGAATTTCTTGGTACCAGAACGGGCTGTGCTGTCATGGTCCCACTCTTGTACGACGTCTCCACACCTATCGAGGTTCCTTTGACTGGCAACATTACCTTCCGCCATCGCGACACTGCGGTGTTGTCGGTTACCGCCGTCGATGCTCCGGTGGTGATGTCATCTGCCGAATTCGACCGGATCATTGGCGACTCCTACCCGCGCAACGGCTTACGACCAGGCATGTTGGCCCAACTGGCGGGCATCGTCGAGCGACGTTGGTGGCCAGCCGGGACGAGTTTTGTCGACGGTGCGATCGAGGCCGGAGCCAAGGCGATCGCCGAGTCTGGAGTCGACCCGGCACGGATCGGCATGATGATCAATACTTCGGTCAGTCGGGAGCACCTTGAGCCATCGGTGGCAGTGAACATCCACCACGAACTCGGTATGCCGTCCAGTTGCCTCAACTTCGACCTCGCCAACGCCTGCCTCGGCTTCGTCAACGGCATGCAACTGGCGGCCACCATGATTGACGGTGGGCAGATCGACTATGCATTGATCGTGGACGGCGAAGGCTCGCGCACGCCACAGGAGAACACGTTGGCACGGTTGGCCGCCGACGACACCACGGCGGAGGACATCCAACGCGAGTTCGCGACGCTGACGCTGGGGTCGGGAGCAGCGGCGATGGTGCTGGGGCGGGCCAGTGAGCACCCGGGGGCGCATCGCGTGGTCGGCGGTGTTTCGCGCGCCGCGACGCAACACCACGACCTGTGCGTCGGCGATTTCGACCGCATGCGCACCGATACAACAGGGCTGCTCGTGGCAGGCCTGGGCCTGGCCAGCGATTTGTGGACCGACGCCAAGTCCGAGTTCGACTGGAGCGACATGGATCGCTACGTGATCCATCAGGTCTCGCAAGTGCACACAGCCAAAACGGCAGAGACGCTGGGGTTGCCGAAGGACCGGATTCCGCTGACGTTCCCGACCCTGGGCAACGTGGGACCGGCCGCCGTCGCGATTACGTTGGCCAAAGAGGTCGAAAACCTGGAAACCGGTGACCGGGTGCTCATGATGGGCATCGGGTCCGGTCTGAACATGACCTGCCTGGAACTCGCCTGGTGATCCCCACCGGCCTGCCCGGGTTCGACCCGGCGTGGTCCCACCAGATCGAAGTTGAGGACGCCGACGGCATCCTGCGGTCGTGGCACATCTTGGACAGTGCTTCCCCTGCCGTCATTGCCTCTTCTGCGCAGGATCGGCAAGAACCCACCCTCGGCACAGTGCTCTGCGTTCACGGCAACCCCACCTGGTCATACTTGTGGCGTCGGATGCTCGCGCAGTGCCCGCCGGGGTGGCGGGTTATTGCGGTCGACCATCTGGGGATGGGCTATTCGGAGCGGCTAAACGAACCACGCACGTTGGCGCAACGAGTGCAGGACCTGGGTGCGCTGACGGCCGCTTTGGAGTTGACCGGGCCAGTCGTGGCCTTGGCCCATGACTGGGGTGGCCCGATCGCTCTCGGTTGGGCCTTGGACCATCCCTCGGAGTTGGCCGCCGTCGTGCTGACCAATACCGCTGTGCACCAACCCGAGGATCAACCCAAGCCGGTCGCCATCACCACGACCCGTTCACGGCCCCTCCTGGCGGCCCTGACTTCGCGCACGCCGGCTTTCGTGGCAGCCACGACCGCCTTATCCCGACCCGCGCTGCCCCGGGCGGTGCGGCGGGCCTTTGCGGCGCCGTACCGCGGTGCGGATCGGCGGGATTCGGTCCGGGACTTTGTGGCCGATATTCCGTTTGAGCAGGACCACCGAAGTTTCAGGGCCTTGAGCGAGATCGCAGACGGAGTGAGCAGCCTGTCCGTGCCAGCGTTGCTGGTGTGGGGCACCGCTGACCCCGTGTTTTCTCGGCGCTATCTGCTCGACCTTGAAAGCCGCCTACCGCACGCAGACGTTCAGGTCTATCCGAGCGCCTCGCACCTCGTGCTCGAAGACAACCCCGAGGGCGTTGAAGTGATCTGGGACTGGATTGCCCAACACGTGCCAGCGGTCACCGCGACCGCCCCGCAACACGGTGAACGACCCGCCCCCGGCGCCCACGAACTCGGCGGCTCGGCGGAGCCGGTGAGTTTGCGCATCTGCGTCGATGAACCAGATCGCACCGCCATTGTGGAGCTGGGCGGTGCCGGATCGCGGATAACCCAAGGCGCCCTGAACGCGCACGTCGACGATGTCGCCGCGGGGTTGGCCGCGCAAGAGGTTCGCGCCGGCCAGCGGGTGGCTGTGCTCATTCCCCCTGGCATCGACCTCAATACCATCGTGTATGCCGTGTGGCGCCTTGGCGCCAGTGTCGTCATTGCTGACGCCGGTTTGGGGCTGACCCGCCTGGGCGCGGCTCTGCGTGGCGCGGCGCCCGACCACGTCATCGGCATCCCTGAGGCACTTGCTCTGGTGCGGCTCACGCGCGTGCCGGGGCAACGCCTCAAGGCTGACGCTGCTGGCCTGGAGGCCTTGACCGCCGCCGCCACATCGAGCACGGCGCATCCGCTGGATGAGGTCGATCCCCAATCCGAGGCCGCGGTCCTCTTCACTTCCGGTGCCACCGGAGCGCCTAAGGGTGTGGTCTACACCCGCGCCCAACTCAGCGCCCAAGTCACTTTGCTGCGCGAGACCTTCGACCTGGTCAAGGGCGAGGGTCTGGTGGCCGCCTTCGCGCCGTTCGCGCTCTACGGCCCACCGTTGGGTATGCCGTGTGCCGTGCCCGACATGGACGTGAGCGCTCCACATACCTTGACCGCTGCAGCGTTGGCTGAAGCTGTGTTGGCGGTGGATGCCCAGGCGGTCTTCGCCTCCCCCGCCGCCTTGCGGAACGTGCTAGCCACGGCTGGCGACCTCAGCGAGAAACAGCGCCAAACCCTGACGGCGCCTCGGCTCGTGATGTCAGCCGGCGCCCCTGTCCCGGTGGAGTTGCTGATGCAGATCAGGGAGCTGATGCCGGCGGCCGCGACGCACACCCCCTACGGCATGACCGAGGTGCTCCCGGTCGCCACCATCGATCCGAGGATCCTCACTCGAGAGGGCACCGATGATGGGGAGCGTCTGGACGGGGTCTGTGTAGGCGTTCCCTGTGCGGGCGTCCAGGTTCGGATTTCACCGCTGGATTCGGCGCAGGACGACATCGGCACGACACCGAATGTGCTGGGCGAAATTGTGGTGCAGGCACCGCATCTGAAGCAGCGTTACGACCGCGCCTGGGCTGCTCAGCGCGCCAGCGAGCGACCGGCGGGTTGGCACCGCACCGGCGACGTCGGTCATCTCGACAGTGCGGGGCGGTTGTGGGTGCAGGGCCGTCGCGTGCACATGCTGCACACTGCACAAGGCCCGATTGCCCCCTATCCAGTCGAACGACGAGTGGCCGGGCTGCCGGGAGTTCAGGAGGCCGCACTGGTCGGGGTCGGGCCAGCGGGCACGGCTCAAGCAGTGGTGATCGTGGTGCCTCCGGAACGGATCCGCCGCCGCGAGAGGCTGTCGCGACGACGGGCACCGACCATCGCTGACCCTGACCTGGCCGCAAGCGTGCGGCAGGCTGCCGACATCCCCGTCGCGGCCGTGCTCCTCAAGGATTGGCTGCCTGTCGATGTCAGGCACGCCTCCAAGGTCGACCGCACGGCGCTGGCCGCTTGGGCCGAACAACAACTGCACGGCCGCGTACCGCGCAGGAGTCGGCGCAGCGGCCCGGATCGATCGCGGGCGCGCCGGTCTCGGTCGGCTCCCGCCACGAAGAGCCGCTGATGCGCGTCCTGGTCACGGGGGCAAGCGGGATGCTCGGCGGGGCGGTGGCTGATCTGTTGGCCAGTCAGTGCCACGATGTCGTCGTGATGCAGCGCCGCAGCGCAGGCGGACGGCATACCGAAATCCTGGGTGACATCACCGACCCGCACGCGGTACGCCGGGCTCTCGATGGCGCGGACGCCCTCATCCACTGCGCGGCAAAGGTGGACGTGGTCGGAGCCTGGCGCGACTTCGAAGCCATCAATGTCGGTGGCACGCAGAACGTCATCGCGGCGGCGCAGGCTGCCGGTTGCACGAAGGTTGTGCATATCTCCTCACCCTCCGTGGCTCACGGCGGCCGCTCCCTGATCGGTGCCGGGGCCGCTGCAGCAGATCCCACGGTGCGCGGTCACTATGCGCGCAGTAAAGCCATGGCCGAACGGCTCGCGCTGGCAGCCCACGGCGACGGTCTGTCGGTGACGGCACTGCGCCCTCACCTCGTGTGGGGTCCCGGTGACACTCAATTGGTGGGGCGCATCGTCGCGCGCGCACACGCGGGTCGACTCATCCTCGTGGGGACGGGGACGTCGCTGGTCGACACCACGTATGTCGACAATGCCGCGAGCGCGATCGTGGCCGGCCTGCATCGCATCGATGCAGCCGGTGGGCAGGCTTTGGTCGTGACCAACGGCGAGCCGCGCCCGATCGGCGAGTTGGTCGCCGACATCTGCCGTGCCTGCGGGGCGCCGCCACCTCGGCTGCGAGTGCCGTACCGCTTGGCCTGGACGGTGGGCGGACTCGTCGAAGGGATCACCGCCGCGAGCCGCCGGGCATCATTCGTGCCGACCATTCAGCAGCCCCCGCTGACCCGTTTCCTGGCGTCGCAGTTGGCGACGGCTCACTGGTTTGATCAACGGCACACCCGCGACGTGCTCGACTGGTCACCTGAGGTGAGCCTCGCGCAGGGGCTGGTTAGTCTGAAGGCGCATTCGCAAGCACCGACGACCACAGTTGGTGGAACCCAGCTTGAACGGCGGCAGCAAAACCCATGAGCAGAGCACAGCGAGCCCGTGGCGTCGCGGCTCGCGCAGCCTTCGGGGGTGGCGGACTGGCCGCTGCAGGGTTGCTGGGCTTGGGGGTGTTGCGGGTCGAAGCCGAGGTCGCGCGCCGGTTGATCGGCGACGGTGTCGGGCAGGCTCACGACGACAACGGCAGGTATGGCGCCGGGGCGGGCGAACCCCATCCGCTGCTGTTGCTGGGGGACAGCACAGCCGCTGGGGTGGGGGCCGACAGCCCGAGCACCACCATGGGTGCCACGATTGCCATCGGAGTGGCGGCCATCAGCGGTCGGCCCGTCGATTTACGCAACGTCAGCCGCAGCGGCTCGACCTCCTTGAACTTGCGCTCGCAAACCGAAACTGGCCTGCGCCTGATGCCGCAGGCGCAGGTGGCGATCATCATGGTCGGCAGCAACGACGTCAAGAACCGCATTGATCAGATCGCTTCGGTCGCGGCATTGGCCGAATGTGTCATCACGCTGACTGAGGCCGGGGCCCGCGTCGTGGTGGGCACCTGTCCTGACCTGGGCACTATCAGGCCGGTGCCCCAACCGTTGCGCACGCTAGCCCAGCGCTGGAGTCGCGACCTGGCGGCTGCTCAGACCGTGGCCGTGGTGGAAGCAGGGGGTCGAACGGTGTCGATCGGCGACCTGATCGGCCCCGACTTTCACGAGCAGTCCGAACTCTTCAGTGCCGACCGCTTTCACCCCTCTTCGGCTGGCTACGCTCGGGCAGCGGCTGCGATGCTGCCTAGCGTCTTGGACGCCCTCGGCGAGGCCACTGCTGATGCTGACCGCGACCCGGACTACAGACGGGGTGAATGGGTCGAACCGTTGCCGGCCGCTGCTGAACGAGCCGTTGCCGACCCCGGGAGCGAGGTCAGCGCAACTCAGGTGGATGGCGAAGCTCGCGGCGCCGGGGGCAGGTGGGCACAACTGCTACGCCGTCAGCGACCAACACTGCCCGATCCGCACGAGAATCGTGCATCGGAGCTCGACGACGTAGAGCCGCCCGCTTCCGACGGCGCGACCACACAGGACGCCTCAGCCGTCACGCCGGCGTGCCGCCGCGCAGTGCTGCAGGGCCTCTTCCAATGAGAGCATCTGCAGTTCGTGCGCGTCCGCCACGCCCTGGTTGGTGACCCTCCCGCGGACGGTGTTCAGCCCCGGTGCCAGCACTGAATCGCGACGGAGGGCTTCCTTCCAACCGTGATCAGCGATCGCCACGGCATACGGCAGGGTGACGTTCGTCAATGCGAAGGTCGACGTGCGCGGCACCGCTCCTGGCATGTTGGCCACGCAGTAGAAGACCGAGGAGTGCACTTGGTAGATCGGGTCGTCGTGGGTGGTGGCGTGCGAGTCCTCAAAGCAGCCCCCTTGGTCGATCGCGATGTCGACCAAGACGCTGCCCGGCTTCATCCGGCTGACCATCTCATTGGTCACCAGCCGAGGCGCCTTTGACCCGGGGATGAGGACGGCGCCGATCACCATGTCGGCTTCGAGCACATGCCGCTCCAACTCGAACTTGTTGCTGGTGGCCGTTTTGATCCGCCCATTCCAGCGCCGGTCCAGCACCCGCAACTTGTCAACATCGGTATCGAGCACGGTCACGTCGGCCCAGAGTCCGAGGGCCATCGTTGCCGCGTGCGCCCCGGAGACTCCGCCACCGAGGACCACCACCTTGGCTGGATCGACACCAGAGACACCGCCCATCAACAGGCCCCGGCCACCGTTGGCCCGCATCATTGCGTGCGCTCCGGCTTGTGGTGCCAGGCAGCCGGCCACTTCACTCATCGGATACAGCAATGGGAGCCCGCGGCCCGGCAGTTGGACCGTCTCATAGGCGATCGATGTGGTGCCGGCATTGATCAGTGCATCTGTGCAGGGACGTGACGCGGCCAGATGCAGGTAGGTGAAGAGCGTGAGGTCATCGCGCAGGTGCTCGTACTCGCTCTCGATAGGCTCCTTGACCTTGAGCACCATCTCGGCTTCGCCCCAGGTGGTCTCGGCGTCGGGGCGGATGGTGGCACCTGCCGCGACGACTCCTTCGTCCGGGATTGATGACCCCAGCCCGGCACCTTCTTGGATCAGCACGCTGTGCCCATGCCCGACGAGTTCGTTCACCCCCGCCGGGGTGAGGGCCACTCGATACTCATGGTTCTTGACCTCGGTAGGCACACCAATGCGCACGATTCCTTCTTTCCGGCTCACGTCGTTGTAAGCAGTCGGGGGTGTCTGGCCCATCGTGGCACTGCACCGCCGATGCAGACAATCCAAGGGGTGAGCACGGGCTGAGTCGGCGAGTCCGTCCTACACTCAGAAGACGCGCCACGTCGCAGCGCAGTGAGCCCCTAGCCGAAGAGGAATCATGGCCGAAGCCGTCATCGTCGCCGCCCGCCGTACACCGATTGGTCGGGCGTTCAAGGGGTCGCTCGCTCACGTCCGTCCCGATGATCTCGTGGCCGGAGTGATTCAGGCGGCGCTATCAGACGTCGACAGCGCGGATGCCGCGGCGATGGAGGATCTCTATCTCGGATGCGCTGAGCCGTCGGCAGAGCACGGCAGCAACTTGGCCAGGGTGGTCGCGGTCTTGCTGGGCCAAGACAGCCTGCCTGGCGCGACCGTCAATCGCTTCTGCGCCTCCTCGGTGCAGACAACTCGGATGGCGTTTCATGCCATCAAGGCCGGTGAGGGATCGGCGTTCATCAGTGCTGGAGTCGAGTGCGTGTCTCGGTATGCCGACTTCGCCGGGGCGGGCGGATCGGCCCAGGAGTTCCACAACCCGCTCTTTGCCGAGGCTGTTCAGCGCACTGCCGCTATGGCGGCCAGCAACGAGTCGTGGAGCGACCCGCGCGAGCGGGGTCTACTCCCGGATGCCTACATAGCGATGGGCCAGACGGCCGAAAATGTGGCGACGATGCGCGGGATCAGCCGGCAACGCCAAGACGAATGGGGTGTGCTGAGCCAGAATCGCGCCGAGGCCGCTCTCGAGGCCGGAGTCTTCGAGGCAGAGATTGCGCCAGTCACGCTGTCAGACGGCACTGTCGTCAGCCGCGACGATGGTCCCCGCGCTGGGGTGACCTATGACAAGGTCAGCACGCTCAGCCCGGTGTTTCGCCAGGACGGCACCGTAACCGCCGGCAACTGCTGCCCGCTCAACGACGGCGCAGCGGCCGTGATCGTGATGAGCGAGTCGCGGGCAGCAGATCTGGGGTTGACCCCGTTGGCGCGGATCATCTCGACCGCAGCCACAGCCGTGTCGCCAGAAATCATGGGCCTCGGCCCGGTGGATGCCTCACGGTTGGCGCTGCAGCGCGCCGGCTTGGGCATTGCCGATATGGATCTGTATGAGATCAACGAGGCATTCGCGGCGCAGGTTCTAGCCAGCGCCGATGACCTGCAGATGGACCCGGAGAAGTTGAATGTGCACGGTGGCGCGATCGCACTGGGTCATCCGTTCGGCGCTACCGGGGCGCGCATCACCACGACGTTGCTCAACGCGCTGAAGATACGCGATGGACAGTTCGGCCTAGAGACGATGTGCGTGGGTGGGGGCCAGGGCATGGCGATGGTCCTCGAACGGCTCTAGCCCTTTTTGGGGCGGGCTAGGGCAGCGAGCGGCGCAAGTGCGTCAGCCCGTGCGCTAGTTCGTCTTCGTCCAGCCCGGCTGCGACATAGTCGAAGACCATCACGCGCAACTGATCCAACACGACCGCTGGTCCAAGATCGGGCACCGGCTGGATCGGCATACCTGCGGATATGGCAACCTCGTCGGCGAGCCCTTGGACGAGGGCGTGGAGTGTCGGCAAGGCAGACAGCGTGTGGCCCAGGGGTAGTTGGTGCCACCGCCGGGCCACGCGCTCAACTTCTGTCGCGACTGAGGCCGGGGCAGAATGCTCGGCGGGCTCAATCGCACTCATGTCAGTTGTTCTGCAGCACCGCGAAGAGACGCAGGAACTCGATGTAGAGCCAGACCAGGCTGGCAATCAACCCGTGGCCCATTAGCCAGGAGTACTTTTCGGGCGCGCCCGTGGAGACGGCCTTGTCGATCGAATCGAAGTCAATGGCCAGGGAATAGGAGGCCATGCCGACACCGAAGAGGCAGATCCCGATGGCGAGTGGGCCACCGTTGGAATACACACTGCCGAAGCCAAGGAAACTGGACCCGATGTTGATCAGCAGGAAGACGAGGTAGCCCATCGACATCATGCCGAAGATGCGGCGCGACTTGCTGGTGACCTTGATGAAGCCGATCTTCCAGGCCAGGAACATGCCGGCAAAGGTGCCTAGGGTGGCGATGACTGCACTGCTCACAATGCCCGGGTACGCGGCGCTGAATACGGCGCTGACCGCGCCGAGGAAGGCGCCCTGTAGGACCGCGTGAACCATGATCAGCGGCACGTTGACGCTGCGAGAGCGGGCAATCGCAAAACTCAAGCCGAGTGAGCCGAACATGCCGAGGAGCCAGATAGGCATAGCCAGCGGGTTCATGGACTGAGTACCGTCAGCATTCGCGACCGGCTGGACAAGGAACCACGCGGCCCCGGCGACAGCCAAGACGATGCTGAAGAGCAGGAGCGACTTCATGACGACGTCGTCCAAGGTCACGCGACCGGTCTGCTGCGGACTGGCTGGTGCTTGTCCATACATCTGCTCTAACTGCTTATTGGACATCGACTCAGATGGGCCGGGGTGGGTCCTGGGTGCCCCCGGGCCGCGCTGCGGTGCCCCACGCGGCGGAGTGAACTGCCCGCCACCTTGCTGCGGGGCGTTGCCGAAGCCGGCATACCCGCTCGTTTCACGGTTGATCCGGTTGAAGACCGGGTTGGTGGCCATCTGCCCTCCGAAAGTCTGAGCCCGGCCGCGGTTGCGGGCCGGACAAGTGTGTCAGTACATATTAGAGCGTTCGAGCGCATTCTAATGTTCCCGCTCCAGGTCAGCGCTTCTCGAGTCGCGACCTGCAGGTTTGGATAGACCTGTGTGGATAGACCCTGTGCGCTAGCAGACTTCCCGGCTACGCTGCGGGCTGGGATCCAGGGCAGATCAGGTCCGGCCAGGGCGATGGGAGGTATGCCGTGCGTTCAACGCAGCGAGCGGG
This sequence comes from Actinomycetales bacterium, assembly GCA_038232855.1. Classification (GTDB taxonomy): domain Bacteria; phylum Actinomycetota; class Actinomycetes; order Actinomycetales; family Dermatophilaceae; genus Ornithinicoccus. The sequence continues at coordinate 7,121 of JBBSNC010000011.1, read as the reverse complement.
ACAGGGCACGCGTGCAACACGGCTGTTTGCTGCCCTCACGCTGTCATTGCTCACCGCCGTCGGCGCCCAACCTGGGGCGAGTCTGGCCGCTGATCACCCTGCACCCAACAGCAGTGCGAGCACGATCGACCGCGAGCAGCGCGGATACCCTCGGCAGACTCACCTGGAGACTCCGACAGTCAACGTCAAGGACGCTGCTGGCGCCATCGGGTTGACCGGGTTTCACGAGATTGCGCCTGCCCTGAACGCGGCCCAGGAGGCATCTGATCGGGTCAGCGTCGAGGTCATCGGGCACAGCGTCGAGGGTCGAGACCTCTACCTCGTCACACTCACTGCACCTGAATCTGCGTCCGAAGCGCGTCAGCAGAGCGATATCGCCCGGGACATCCGGCAGGACCCCGAGGCTGCTGCCGCGCGATCCGACCTGCAGGCCTACAAGGTGCCGGTCTTCGTGGGAGCCAACATTCACGGCGACGAATGGGAAGGCACTGACGGGGCCCTGCGCTTGGTGCAGAACGTTGCCACCGCACAAGATCCTGCTATCGAGCGAGTGCTGAGCCATACCCGTATCCACCTCGTGGTCTCGATCAACCCCGACGGCCGGGTCGCTAACACCCGGCATAATGCCGCCGGTTTCGACCTCAATCGGGACTTCCTCACCGCCAGCCAGCCGGAGACCGTCGCCGTTCGCGATGCGATTCTGGCTACCCAACCGATCTTGTTGATCGATCTGCATGGGTACGCCAACGGCACGCTCATTGAGCCGCCCACGCCGCAATACCAGGAGAACATCGAAATTGACCTGGAGATGAAGCATGCCTACCCGCATGCGCTCGCCATCGAAGCCGCCATCGGCGACGTGGGGTACGACGCCGACGATGGCGTGCGACCTCCGCAGAGTCCGCTGCGCGATTGGAACGAGGGCTGGGATGGCTGGGCGCCGGTCTTCACCGGACAGTACGCGGCGCTGCATGGGGCTATCGGGCAGACAGTGGAATTGCCCTTGAAGGTCAACAACGACTCCTATGTGCTGCCCCGGGCAGAGGTGACCCGTCGGACCGCCATCAACACCGACATTGCAGTGGCCACGATCGAAGCCACCCTGGGGTATGCCGACACGCACCGACGCGCTCTCACCGACACTCAGATCGAGTGGTTCCGCCGGGCCGTGGCCGGCGAGCCTGCGCGAGCCGCACCGCCGACCGCTGGCGCCCCAGCACTGCGCCTCATTGACGGTTCGGACCCCTCAGCCGTCGTTCCGGTCGAGCCGGTCAGCTACCCTCGCGGCTACATCATCCCGATGGGCAGCGGACAGCGCTCAGCGCCGGCCGCTACCCGCCTGGTCGAGCACCTGATCGCCAACGGCGTCACGATCTCACGTGCCACGAGCGCCATCCAGGTCGATGGTGTCCGCTACCCCTCGGGCAGTTTCCTCATCGATATGCGACAGGCGAAACGCGGCGTGGCCGCAGCCCTCCTCGACCCGGGCACCGACACTTCGTCGGCAGCCACTTCGATGTATGACATCGCCGGGTGGAGCGCGGGCTCATTGTGGGGTGCCCGCGTAGTACGTGTGATGGCGCCTGCGCATCAAGAGGCGCGCTCAGCCAACGGGGGTTCGGCGTTGCAATGGCCAACCGAGCGGGTGCGGTCGGTGCGGCCGGGCTCGGCGAAGGCGATCCCTCGCATTGCTGACGAGGGGCCCTGGCGGATTGGGCTGCAGGACTCCGCCGAGGTCGCGGCCATCAATGAGCTGTTGCGCCGCAAGGTCGCGCTGACTTACCCCGCAGACGGGACGGCTGTCTTCGTCCCCGCCGAGACAGGGGCGGTGGCACGCGACGTGGCTGCCGCCTTCGCGATCCCCCTTCCCCAAGCCAATCCTGATCTCGGCGGCGGCAACGAACTGGGCAGGGTAAGGATAGCCGCAGCTGCCAGCGAGGAGGAACTCTTTGCCCTTCGCGAGATGGGTTTCGAGGTCACACCAGTCAGCGCCGCGATCCTCAACAACGACTTCGACTTCGCCTCGATAGACACCTTCTTCGTTTCGCAGAGCCTGTCGTGGTCGGCGATGTCCGGGGACGCCCAGCTCGCCATGGTGGAGTATCTGCAGGAGGGCGGCGGGGTCGTGGCCGCTGGCAGGGGTGGGCTGCAGTTCAACCAGGACCTTGATCTGTTGCCCGTTCAGATCAATGCTGGCCCCGCAGACGCCAACGGGGTGGTGGCTGTGCAAAATGGCAGCAACGGCTTAGCGGGGAACACCCTGGACCACGCGTTTATCTACGGTCCCTCGTGGTTTACCGACGTTGGCGAGAATGTCGTCATCGACCAGCGGTATGTCGCCTCCGTACCCCTGGTTAGCGGCCATTGGAGGGCCGGCCCGGACGGCTCCGGCGGGCAATCAGCCGCTGCGGGCGAGGCGGTGATGGTGCACGGCGTCGATGCTGAAGGCGAAACGGCTGGGGCCGCGGTGGCACTCATCGGCAGCGAGCCACTGTTTAGAGCACACCCCAAAGGCCAATACGCACTGGTCGCTCGAGCTTTGTTGTGGACTAGCCAGCAGGCCGCACAGGGTTGAGTTCCGACCCTGCCGGCCAACCGCTCACCTCAGGACGACCGGCATACCTTCGCGACTCGGTACCCCCGGCGGGACTTGAACCCGCACTGGACCCATTTTAAGTGGGCTGCCTCTGCCGATTGGGCTACGGGGGCCAAACGGTCAGCCCAGGATACCGGTCACAATCGGGCGATCACCGCATCGAGCATCGACTCGGTCAAGCGGCCGGTGAAGGTGTTCTGCTGACTCACGTGATAACTGCCGAGTAGCTGAACTGGCCGCCCATCCGCTCGGATCAGGGCGGTCTGCGCGCCGTGGCCGAAGCGGGGCTTGGGTTTGGCTACCTGCCAGCCCACGCTGCGGGCGGCCGCCAACGTGGCGTCCCAGCCGATCGCACCGAGCGCCAGGATGGATCGCAGCCGGGGCTCCGCCAAGCGCAGGTCCGCCTCGAGCCACGGCCGGCAGGCTGCCCGCTCCTCGGTCGTGGGCTTGTTGACCGGCGGTGCGCAGCGGACTGCAGCGACGATCCGGACGCCGCGCAAGCGTTGACCGTCACCACTGTGTTCGCTCGTGGGCAGGTCGGCATACCCACCGCGGTGCAGAGCCGAATAGATCCAGTCCCCGCTGCGATCCCCGGTGAACATGCGTCCCGTGCGGTTGGTCCCATGGGCCGCTGGCGCTAGCCCGACGACGAGCACCTCAGCCTGCGGATCACCGAAGCCAGGGCCAGGACGCCCCCAATACGGTTGGTCGGCAAATGCGGCGCGCCGCCCCGTGCGAGCGACTCCTTCGCGCCAGGTGACGAGCCGATCACATGCTCGGCACACCGAGACGTGCGCATCGAGGGTCTCGGTGTCGCCAGCACGTCCGGCCAACACCGCCACTGCCGCAGCCGAGCGCGCCACCCGTGTATCCCGGGTGGCTGGGTCACCGGGCCACCCCGTCCCAGGAGGGACCGGAGAGGCGAAGAGTTGGGCCGTGACCGGATGCGGATCAGTCTCGGGCGCACCGCCTCTTTCACTCATGCGGGCGGGCTCAGACAGTGATCGGTGACGTCGTTGCAGCGCGCAGTCCGGTGTGCCGCCGACGCACGCTCAACCGTGGTCATGCGCTGACTCGGCCGCTCATCTGCGACAAGGCGATTCCGTCGAGGATGTCTTTCTCTGAGGTGCGTGCATGCGAGATTCCGGCATCGCGTACCAGTCGTTGCACGACGGTTCGCCAGATCAGCGCGCCAGCCCCGATCACGTCAACCCGGCCTGGGTGCATGAAGCCAAGCGACTCACGCTCGGCTCGGCTCAGTCGAAGAAGATCGCTCGCGGCGTCGATCACCCGATCCGTCGACAGCACCGAGCCGTGGATGTGCAGAGGATCGTATGTCGGCAGCTCCAGGGCATGAGCAGTGATCGTGGTGACCGATCCGGCCAGACCGATCAACGACGAAACGTTGCCGAAGTCCACCTTCCGGGCAGCCTCATCGATAGCCGCAGTGATGTCGGCCAACGATGACCAGACCTGCTCCTCGGTGGGCGGGTCGTGAGCCAAGTAGCGCTCGGTCAATCGCACACAGCCGATATCAACCGATACTGCCTGCTCGACACTGTCAATGCCTCGGACGAACTCGGTCGACCCACCACCGATGTCAACCACCAGGTAGGGTCCGTCGCCGTCGGTATCCCCCGCGAATTCGGCGGTCGCACCGGCAAAGGACAAGGCGGCCTCTTCGCCGCCACTGATCACTTCGGGAGTGACATCGAATTCTCCAAAGACCTGCTGCACACCAGCGATGAACTCATCCGCATTCGAGGCATCACGGGTGGCTGAGGTCGCGATGAAGCGCACCGAGTCGACCTGAGCGTCGCGGCACGCCCGGGCGTAATCCTTGGCCGCGTCCAGCGTGCGCGCCAGGGCCTGCGGGTCGAACCGGCCGGTGGCATCGACCCCATGGCCCAGCCGCACGATCCGCATCGTGCGCTCGATATCGGTGAGCGTCGGCATGCTGCTCCCCGCCTGTGCCGCACCATCGGCAATGAGCAGTCTGATCGAGTTGGTTCCACAATCAATTGCGGCGACCCGGTTCTTCACACTCATCACAACACCCCCCTTCCCACCAACGTGGCAGGACAGCCAATGCCTCGTCGCCGAGGGGGTTGATGCCGGGGCCGACTGCGAGCGAATGGGCCACTAGCACATGCAGACATTTCACGCGTGTCGGCATGCCACCTGCTGAGATACCCTCGATCTGCCCTGGGGCGCCCAAGTCGGCACGGCGCCGCAGATAGTCTGCGTGCGCAGCAGCGTACGCCGCAGCCAAGGGGCCGTCTGGATCGTCCGTAAGCCGCTGCGTCATCTCGCGCATCATGCCTTCGCTCTCCAATGTCGAGATTGCCCCCGTCAGCGCTGGGCAGGTTGCGTAGAACAGCGTAGGGAAAGGGCTGCCATCTGGAAGTTGGGGCAGCGTACGCACGACCGCGGGGCACCCGCAGGGGCATCTGCTGGCGATGTCGACCACACCTCGGGGTGGTCGGCCGAGTTGCTGCTGCACTCTCTCCAAGTCCTGGGCGTGTTGCGCTGAAACAGACTGCTCAACTGACGGGCTCAGCGGCCCTTCAGCCGTCATGGCGCATCTGGTGCGGTCTCGGGCAGTCCCTCGTTGGCGGTCTTGATCGACTCCCACACTTCGCCGTACCACGGGCGGGATTCGTGAATCTCGGCGGCGAGGGGGGTCACCCCCGGAACCGCCTCGGTGAGCACTTCGCCAGTGTCGTCAAGCACGGTGAATGCCGTTTCGCCAGGTCGGACAAAGCGCAGCCGCTCGCGGGCCGTGCGCTCTACGAAATCGGGATCGTTCCACTGCTCGACCTGGCCTTCGAGGTCGGATATGTCCTCGTGCTGAGCCTCGATCTGCTGCTTGAGTTGAGTAACTTCACGTCGCTGATCGACGTAGCCGGAGACTGTCGGGAACAGGAAGACCCCGAGCAGCACCAGGACGACCGCGAGAGCACTCAGCCGCCATACCTGTGGCGCATTGGCCCGCTTGGTGCTCACCGTCGGCCCAGCGGTCCGCGGCGAGGGTCGGCTCGGGCGGGAGTTCGACGTCGTGCCGCGCCCGCCCGGCTTCCGCGCGCGGGAGGCGTCAGGATTGACGGCGCGCTTGCCCGCGCCGCTTCGCCCTGGACCCTTGTTGCTCATCGCTGCGACCTCTGTGCGTGTTCTCAGCCGGAGAAGCGCGGGAAGGCCCCGGCTCCGGCATAGATCGCGGCGTCGTCCAACTCTTCTTCAATGCGCAGCAATTGGTTGTATTTGGCCACTCGCTCTGAACGGGCCGGGGCGCCGGTCTTGATCTGCCCACAGTTGGTAGCAACGGCGAGGTCGGCGATGGTCACATCCTCGGTCTCCCCCGATCGGTGGCTCATCATGCAGCGGAAGCCGTTTGTCTGGGCCAAAGTGACCGCGTCGAGCGTTTCGGTGAGTGAGCCGATCTGATTGACCTTGACCAACAGCGCATTGGCGGAAGCCTCGTCAATGCCGCGCTGCAACCGCGTGGGGTTGGTGACGAACAGGTCGTCACCCACCAGTTGCACGCGCGCTCCTAGACGCTGAGTGATCGTTGCCCAGCCTTCCCAATCGTCCTCATCCAGTGGGTCTTCGATGGAGACCAGCGGGTAGTCATCGACAAGCTGCGCGTAGTAGTCAGTCATGTCGGCTGCACTCTTGGACCCGCCCTCAAAAGCGTAGACACCGTCGGTGCAAAACTCAGTCGCAGCCACATCAAGGGCGAGGGCGATGTCGCTCCCGGGGGTGTACCCCGCCTTCTCGATCGCTTCCAGGATCATGTCGAGCGCAGCCCGGTTGGAGTCGAGGCTGGGAGCGAAACCACCCTCGTCGCCGAGGCCCGTCGATAGGCCGCGGTCTTTGAGCACGCCCTTGAGGCAGTGATAGACCTCAGCACCCCAGCGCAGGGCTTCACGGAACGACCCGGCGCCAATCGGCGCGATCATGAACTCCTGGATGTCGACGTTGGAGTCGGCGTGCGAGCCACCGTTGAGGATATTCATCATCGGCACCGGTAGCACGTGTGCATTCGGCCCGCCGATATAACGGAACAACGGCAAACCGGCGCACTCCGCACCGGCTTTGGCCACGGCAAGCGAAACGCCGAGGATGGCGTTGGCCCCCACCTTCTCCTTGTTGTCGGTGCCGTCGATGGCCAGCATCTCGTTATCAATCAGCCGCTGCTCTGAGGCGTCGAAGCCCAGCAGGCGGGGCTCGAGGTCGTCCATCACTGCGGCGACAGCTTGCTCCACGCCCTTGCCGAAATAGCGACCCTTGTCACCATCGCGACGCTCCACTGCCTCGAAGGCACCGGTGGAGGCACCTGAGGGAACGGCTGCCCTGCCTACAGTGCCGTCATCAAGACCGACCTCGACTTCAACAGTGGGGTTGCCGCGAGAGTCAAGAATTTCTCGGGCAATGACGGCATCGATAACGGCCACAGGCACTCCTTGTGCGTCTTTGGTCAGGGCATCTGGCTGTGTTCTTTGCGAGCCTAGCCGCTGAGCGGTGT